>JACCXQ010000130.1 GCA_013696945.1 Chloroflexota bacterium
GCAGCGAGCGCGGCACGAAGAGCGGGAACGAGACGTTCTGGTGTCCGGTCCGCTTGATGTGGCGGTCCAGCTCGTCGCGCATCGACTCCCAGATGGCGTAGCCGTACGGCCGGATGATCATGCAGCCCCGGACCGGCGAGTGGTCGGCCAGCTCGGCCTTGCGGACGACATCGTTGTACCAGCCGGAGAAGTCGTCCGACTGGCGCGCGATGCTCTTGACGAAGCCGTCCTTCCCGGTCATGGGCTCCTTCTGAGGTCGGCATGTGCGCACGCGGCGGGGCGACCGCGAGGGCCGCCTATCGTAGCCGAAGGCCGTAGACGCTCTGTCGAGTAGGCTTCGCGGTGTGACGGGCGAACCGCGGAACTTCCGCGACGAGCGGCTCCGGGCCATCTACGCGCCACTCCTTCCTCCGCCAGCCGCGCACGAGCCAGGTGAGTGGGACGACGAGCCGCTCGAGATTTCCGTGTGGTCCCTCATCGGCGGCTACCTGGGGCTGACGCTCCACGGCGTCATGGCGTATTTCCCGTTCATCTTCACGCTCTGGATCGCGCCGCTGCCGGTCATCCTCGGCCTCTATGCCGCCTGGTTCATCCTCCTGCGGCTCGCCGTGCGCCACCGCGAGGCTCACCCCGGGCTCGTCTTCGCGCTGCCGGTCGTCGAGGCGGTGGCATGGGTGGCGATGGTCTACCTGGGCCAGACCTATCTTGGCTGGCCGGCGGTCGCGTTCCCCGAGAACCGCTGAGCCTGGTGTGATGCGGCTCGGGCTGGTCGTACTGCTCGTGGCAAGCCTGCCGGGGTGCACGGGCGTCACGGCTCCCGTCTCGCCTCCGGCGACCGCGAGCGCGGCGGCGGCATCGGAGACGGCTGAGGCATCGATCCCTCACATCGCACCGACACCGGAGCCGACGCCCTCTGCCATGCCCTCCGCGAACCCGCCGGTCACACCATCGACCACGCCCACCGCGATCCCGTCCACCGCCCCATCGACGCCGACGCCTCACCCGCCGACCGGTGATGGCCTGTCCGTGGACTGGCAGGCGGCTGACCTGGAGCTCGCGGGCCTGGATCGGGCGTTCGTGACGGAAGTGCTCGGGCTGCCCGGGGGCGGATATCTCGCCTCGGGCCACGGGGAGAGCGACACGCTACCGGATGGGGCTGGGGACGGCTTGCTCTGGCGCTCCGACGATGGCCGCGTCTGGGAACGCACGACCATGACCGGCCCGGGGGGCTTGGGGCCTAGCGATTCCGGTCCGCTGGGGATCGTCATGATCGGCGGCGACGGGACATGGTGGAGCCGCGATGGGATCGACTGGAGGCCGGGCGACTTCGTGCTTGGGAGGCCCAGGGAGCTCTATGACGTCGCGGTCGGGGCAGAGGCGGCCGTCGTCGTTGGATCCGCCGGCCAGTGGGCCTCGAGTGACGGTGTCCACTGGGAGCCCGTCTTGGGTGACCGGACACGCGAAAGCCGTCTCCTGGCCGTGGAGCGGACCCGCGATGGCTTCATCGCGGTCGGCGAGGAATGGAGGGTCGATGGCACGACGCTCCACGATATCGAGGCCCGCGTCTGGCGGATCTCCCCGGACGGGCGCGACTGGAGGTTGGACCGCGGGGGCGACCTCACCGGTCCCAGCTACGACGCCCTCGCCTATGTCTGGGCGGTGGGCGACACCGCGCTCGCGATCGGCACTCATGGCACCGCGGACACCTACGACGAGTGCAACAGACTGTTCGGCGGTGACTGCGGCACCCAGTGGGGCGTTGATACGGTTTATCGGTCCGTGGACGGCGGTCCCTGGCAACGGGAGTACGCCGTCGAGCCGCAAGACGGCCGTCGGCCACGCCTCGACCTCGCGGGAGGCGGCGCTTGGATCGAGCCGTGGCGCCGCGGTCTGGTGGCCATCGCAAAGGACGGGGACTCGCCGCTCGCCCTCCACTTCTCGGCAGACGGCTTGATCTGGGAGCGCTCGCGGCCACGCGACCAGTTCCCCGAGGACATGGGCTATGGCTCCATCAGCACGTTCTTGGTGGACGGCGACATGGCCATCGTCTCGGGCACTGTCGAGCCGCGCGACGATCCGTACACCCAGGACTTCTTCCTTCAGGTCGGGACGATCACGCCGTGAGGCGCTGAACAGCCTTCCTACGCAAACGTCACCCGCCGAATGCGAACGTCCATGACTGCGGGCCGTCGCGGCGAACGATGAACCGGGCGTTGTAGGGGCGGGATCCGTCCTCGGGGTTGAAGTCAGCAAAGAAGAACGACCCTTGGCGGCTCGTCAGGAATGACGGCACGGTCGCTGGATCCTCGAACTGCACCTGCACGAACGCGGACCTGGGGTCATCCCAGGAGGCGTCGACGATCTTGTACCGCAGAGCCGTCCAGTCCGCCTCCGCGGCCGCAGCTGCGTACGACGCGGCATCCCCTCCGAAGATGTCCGCACGGATGTCCGGGTGCACGAGGGACCAGCCGCGATCGTCCGCGTCGCCGGCCGCCGCCCCGAGCCATTGCCGCACGACGGCCCCGGGATCACCCGCCTGAGTCGTCTGGCACCCTATCGCCAGCACGGCCGTCAGCAACGCGACGAGCAGGATCCTCATCCGCCTATCCGTCCTGCAAGGTTGCGTCCCACTCAGCGATCAGCCGTTTCGGGGCGACGGCGCGGTAGCTCTCGTCCACCCACTCTCGGAGCGCCTCGAAGGGTAGTCCGGCTTTCGCGAGGTCGACCGTCACCCACCCCGCTCGCCCGAGGCCGTAACCGCTCGATTCGACGCCGCGCTGCGCCAGGGCCATCGGATGCGAGCCGGGCAGCTTGACCGTGATCGACACCGGCCACTTCGACGGTGGCTCCATGCCCAGGAAGACGAAGATCTTCTTTCGCACCTTCACGACCGATTCGTCCCACGGGTGGTCCTCCCACGCCTCGGGGAGAGCGAGCGCGTAGTCGCGCACCTGCCCGCGTAGGCGGACAACGCTCACGGTCAGGCCTGGGCTTCGAGCTCTTGGTACAGCTCGATCCGGTTGCCCTCGGGATCGGTGATCCTGGCGAAGCGCCCATACGTTTCCTCGCTCCGGTCCTCCGCCTCGATGCCGGCCTCGCGCAGCTGTCCGAGGAGCGCGTCGAGATCGTCGACGTGATAGTTGACGATCCCGGAGCGTGGCGTGGGCAGGACCCGCTCTCCGTTGTTCGGGAAGATCGCCCAGGTCGTGGTCAGTCGAGCGTCCGGCGCATCGTCCCGCCGCCAGGGGTAGACGTGGTAGTAGGTCCCGTCGTACGACCCGGTGGTGATCCCGAGGTGCTTCTCGTACCACGCCGCGAGGGCAGCCGGATCGTCTGCGTGGATGAACACGCCGCCGATGCCCTTGACTATCTCTCGCTCGTCGCTCACGGCGTCGCTCCATACCTCCGGTCGACATAGTCCTCGAGGATGACGATGAACTCGTCGACCAGCCCCTCCCCTCGCAACGTTGTGCGCAGCGCGCCGTCGATGAAGACCGGCGCGACGGGCTCCTCGAACGTGCCAGGAAGTGAGATCCCGATGTCGGCGTGCTTGGATTCTCCGGGTCCGTTGACGACGCACCCCATGACCGCCACGCGCATCTCCTCGACGCCGGGATAGCGCGCCTTCCAATCGGGCATCCGCTCGCGCAGGTAGACCTGGATGCGATCGGCCATCTCCTGGAAGAACGTGCTCGTCGTGCGTCCGCAGCCGGGGCATGCCGAGACCTGCGGCAGGAAGCTGCGCAGCCCGAGCGACTGGAGGACCTGCTGCGCGACGAGCACCTCTTCGGTCCGGTCGCCGCCCGGCGCGGGGGTCAGCGAGACGCGGATGGTGTCACCGATGCCTTCCTGGAGGAGGATCGACAGGCCGGCCGTCGAGGCGACGATGCCCTTCATCCCCA
>JACCXQ010000167.1 GCA_013696945.1 Chloroflexota bacterium
AGCTGACCGGGAAGGAGGCCGGCCTCTTCGTTGCCAGCGGCACGATGGGCAATCTCGTCTCGTTGATGGCCCAGGTGCCGCGCGGAGGGGAGATCCTGACGCACAGCGGTGCGCACTCCGACGAGCACGAGGCGGGCAATCACGCCGTGGTGGTGGGTGCTTCGATGCGGCTGGTCCCGTGGCAGCCCGACGGTCGGATGGACCTGCGAGCGCTGCGCGACGCATTCCGCGACCCCAGCGATGTCCACCAGCCGATCACCTCGGTCGTCGTGCAGGAGAACACCCACTCCGATTCGATGGGCCAGCCGCTCCCGGCGTCGTACCTGTCCGAGATCGCGGCCATCGCGCACGAGCGGAACGCGAAGCTGCACATCGACGGCGCGCGGCTGTTCAACGCCGTCGTCGCGCTAGGCACGACCGCGCGCGAGCTGTTGGCCGACGCCGACTCCGCTTCCTTCTGCCTCTCGAAAGGCCTGTCCTGCCCGGTCGGGTCCGTGGTCGTCGGCGATCGCGACTTCATCTGGCGAGCGCGGCGAGCGCGGAAGCTGGTAGGCGGCGGGATGCGCCAGGTCGGCGTCCTTGCCGCCGCCGGGCTCGTCGCGCTCCGTGACGGGCCGGCCGGCATGATCGAGCGACTGGCGGAGGACCACCTGAATGCACGCCGGCTGGCGGAGGGCCTCGCGGACCTGCCGGGCATCGAAGGCCTCGATCCGGCCAGGGTCCGTACCGACTTCGTGCTCTTCCGGGTCGGCGGGGCCGATGCGGGCACCGGTCCGCGCAGCGCCTTCCTCTCGGCGCTGGCGCACCACGGCGTCCGCATGGTCGAGTACCCTCACCGCCAGATCCGAGCCGTGACGCACTACGGGATCGATGGGTCCGACATCGACCGCGTGCTCCGTGCCTGCCACGAGGCGCTGGCGGTCACGACCGGCCGAGTGCCAGCCGTCGTGGCCTGACCGAGCGATCCCGACACATGCCCCCTTGATGGAGCCGACGACTTTGACCGACCCGATCTCCATGCTGCCGCCCATCCGTGACGGACTGGCGCCCGGCGACCGACGGCATGAGGAGCTCGTTCGCGAGCGTTTCGGCCGGCTGATGCGGGCGTACCCCAGCTTCGCGACGTTCCTGGGCATCCATTCGGAGGACGGGCGCCTGGCCGATCTCTCACGCGATGCGCGCATGCGCGAGCTGGACGCCGAGCGGCGGTTCCTGGCCGACGTCGAGGGGCTGGATGAGGCGCAGATGTCCGATGCCGGTCGGCTCGAGCGCGAACTGTCGATCGCTTCGGCCATGCGGGCGATCTTCGATTCCGAGACCCACCGGGTCTGGGAGCGGCGTGCGGGTGCATGTGACGAGATCGGCGACGGGCTCTTCCTGCTCTTCGCGCGCGACTTCGCCCCCCTCGACGAACGCCTCCGTTCCATGACGGCGCGGCTTGAGGGCGCATCCCAGGCCATCGAGCAGACCAAGTCGCGCATCGGCGACCGCCCGGTCCGCCTCTGGAACGAGCTGGAGCTCGACGCTGCCGCGACGCTGCCGTCGCTGTTCGACGAGATCGTGTCGGCCGGTCGCGGCGCGTTCGGCCACGGGGCCGAGCAGCGGCGGCTCGAGCGGGCGGTGGGCGAAGCAAAGGCAGCGCTCGAGGGCTACTCCACCTGGCTCCGCGAGCTGATCGGCCGTTCGACGGATGACTTCGCCCTCGGACGCGACGCGTACGACGAGCTCATCTCGCTCCGCTCGTTCGACGGGCTCACGACCGACGAGATCCTTGAGATCGGCGAGGAGCAGCTGGCATCGAACCACGAGGCGCGCCGTGCCGCCGCACGCGAGGAGGATCCGGAAGCCTCGGAGGAGGAGGTCCTGGACCGCATCAAGAGCGACCATCCCGGATCGTTCGAAGAGGCGCTCGACGGCTATCGCGACGTCATGTTCCGCGCCCGTGACTTCGTCACCGAGCGCAGGCTCGCGACGGTTCCCCCAGAGGAGCTGTCGGTCGTTCCGACGCCCGAGTACCTCCGCCGAGTGATGCCCTTCGCCGCGTACTTCTCACCGGCCAAGTTCGATCGGGACGCACGCGGCATCTATATCGTGACGCCGTCGGTCGGCAACGAGCCCGGTGCGATGCGCGAGCACAACTGGGCGTCGATCAGCAACACGAGCATCCACGAGGCCTACCCCGGCCACCACCAGCAGCTCTCGGCGGCCATGGCGCACCCGAGCCTCGCGCGGCTCCTCATCGATGCGCCCGAGTTCGTCGAGGGCTGGGGGATGTACTGCGAGCAGATGATGCGCGAGGAGGGCTTCGACGCGAGCCCGCGCCACCGCGTGATCATGTACACGGACGCGATCTGGCGTGCGTGTCGGATCATCCTCGACATCCGTCTGCACCGGGGCGAGATCGGCGTCGATGAGGCGATCGACTTCCTCGTCGCCCACAGCGGCTTCGAACGACCGAACGCCACGGCCGAGGTCCACCGCTACACGTACACGCCGACGTACCAGCTCAGCTACCTGCTGGGCAAGGTGCTCCTGCTCAGGCTCCGTGAGGATGAGCGCAAGCGCCTGGGCGCCGACTTCTCACTCCAGCGCTTCCATGACGCGCTCCTCTACTCCGGCAGTCTTCCCATCAGCTTTCACCGCCGCTTGCTGGCCGGCGAGGGCGGAGGCTCGACCTTGCCGTCCGCCAACGCGACCGCGCCGTCGATGCCCGCAGGGATCGCCGCCCGTCCGAACGCCTGAGGCGTGCAGCTCATCCCGAGCATCGACCTGCAGGCCGGTCGCTCTCGTCTCGTCTTCTGGCCCGGCGCCGCGGCCGGCTCAGGCACACCCACGGACCGGCCGGACCGCATCGCGCGACAGTTCGTGGAGGCGGGCGCGCCGCTCATCCATCTCGTGGATCTCGATGGCGCGCGGCAGGGGCGGCCGGTCAACACCGATGCCGTGCAGCAAGTGGCTCGTGCTGTCGCCACGCCCCTCCAGCTGGCGGGCGGGATCGATGGGCCGGAGCAGATCGAGCTGGCGTTCGCGGCCGGCGCGACGCGCGTCGTCATCCCGCTCTGGATCGCCGCGGAGTCGTCGGAGCGGCTCGCGGCGTGCATCCGCGCGGGCGGCGACTGGCTCGCCGTGGGGCTCGATGCTCGGGCGGAGCGGCTCGCCGAGTACCCGTGGCCGCGAGCGGCGCCGCCCACACTCGAGACGCTCGTCGATGAGCTGGCTGCGGCCGGTGTGAGGCGGTTCATCCTGTCGCACGGCGGGGCAGCACCGGATCTGGGACAGCTGGCGCGCATCTGTCGGAGCATCGATGGCGAGATACTCGTCGCGGGTGGTGTCCGTGACGCCGCGAGCGTGCTGGCATTGCGCGAATCGGGCGCGGCGGGGCTGATCCTGGGCGAGGCCCTCTTCAATGGATCGATCGACCTGGCCGCCGCGCTTGTCGCGGCCGCCTGACCCTACGCAGGAGGGACCCATGACTCGACGAACGCTCGCCGCTCTGCTCATCGTCCTCGTCGTGACGGCCTGCGCGCCGGCCGGTGGTGCGCCGAGTCCATCATCCGGGCAGAGCGCGGCGGCGTCGGTCGGGCCGAGCGCTGCGGCGGGAGATTGCACCTCGACGCCCAGCGGCCGCGCACTTGCGCCGCCCGAGGCGACGCCACTCGCCGAGCCACCGCCCGAACCTGCCGGTGACGGCACGCTCGTGACGCTCTGCACTGATCTCGGGAACATCGTGATCGAGATGTTCACCGAGTCGTCGCCGGTAGCCGCCGAGAATTTCGTGAACCTCGCGGCGGCCGGTTTCTACGACGGCATCATCTTCCACCGCATCATCCCGGGTTTCGTCATCCAGGGCGGGGACCCGGAAGGGACGGGCGGTGGCGGGCCTGGCTACACGATCCTGGATGACGCCGTCGTGGGTGAGTACGAGCGCGGCAATGTGGCCATGGCGCGCCCGGCGAACCGCGATGGCTCGGTGGTCCCGGACTCCCAGGGATCGCAGTTCTTCATCATCCTCGACGACCTTCGTGAGCGGCTGCCGAAGGACGGCCGCTACGCGATCTTCGGGCGCGTCACGCAGGGGATGGACGTAGTGGACGCGATCGCCTCCGGCCCGACCGATGCTGGGGATCGGCCTCTCGCTCCGGTCGTCATCGATATCGCGGCCGTCCGGCGCCCGTGACCATCGGAACCGGTGCCGCGCGCGAGAAAGGTTACGGAATATTCACCTTGCAGCAACGTTGCGGTCCGACTCGACCCCTTGAGGCGGCCAGACCCGTCCGATAGACTGACGCTGTGCTGCTCGTCAGCACGACTGCCCCAGACACAGGGTCATGGGTAGGTTGGGTTAGGGTAGCCGGTGCAGCCGGCGTGATAGATGCCCTTGTGGCGTGGCAGGCACTGGCGGGGTTCGCCTCGTCGGTCTAGCCGGGACAGTGCAA
>JACCXQ010000175.1 GCA_013696945.1 Chloroflexota bacterium
CCACGGCACCCCAGACGTTCGGACTGACCGATCGAGGCTCCCGTCGTCACCTGATAACGCGCTCAGCCCGTTGATCTGAACGTCTGACGGCCGGATCGACCGAAACGCGACTTGACACGTGCCGAACGACCGGCGGCGCACACCCCTTGCGGGCGCACGGGTGGATCGCCGGGGCTCCGGCGGTCAGTTCGAACCTGTCAGGTGCACGTGTCCCGAGCCCTCGAGCGCCGCAGATCCAAGCGCATCACAACGCGCGGCAGATGGTCGCTCCGGGAGTCAGTATCGGCCACCTTCCGGAACCCGGCCGCTTCGAACATCGAGACCGTGCCAACGTAGGCGGCCGTGGTCTGGATGCGCCGCCCACCAGTATCGACCGGGTACGCCTCGAGCCCGGGCGCACCTCGACGCCGTGCTTCGTCGATGACCCCCCGGAGTAATGCGCGGCCCACACCGCGACGCCGATACCCGGTCCGGACGAGGAAGCAGAAGACCGCCCAGACCGGCTGATCATCGATCTTCGGGATGGTGCGCGACCGGACGAGCCGACCCATCTCCTGGCGCGGGCCGAAGCCGCACCAGCCCGCCGGCTCGCCGTCAACGTAAGCGAGCATGCCGGGCGGCGGGTCGCCAGCTGTCTGTTCGTGGAGGCCCTCCTCGCGCTCGATCATCGAGGTCCGCGAGTACTCGCCTGAGGTCAGCCGCCAGTACTGGCACCAGCAGTGGTTCGTGCCAGTGCCGCCGAAGATCGGTAGCACGTCCGCCCAGCGGTCCGCCGTAGCGGCAGCGACGACGACCTCAGCCTCCTCGGTCGCGGTACGGCCCTTGGTCACTGCACGCAGAACTCGTTGCCCTCCGGATCGTTCATTCGGACCCAGTATTCGCCACGCTCCTCGCGAGAGCCCCGTTCGTCCGTCGCTCCCAGTGCCTTGAGCCGGGCGACGT
The DNA here is from genome assembly GCA_013696945.1 of Chloroflexota bacterium. GTDB lineage: Bacteria > Chloroflexota > Limnocylindria > Limnocylindrales > CSP1-4 > Palsa-1032. Next base: position 943 of record JACCXQ010000175.1, read on the forward strand.
CCGCATCGACCCGCGCGCGACGATCGTCGATCGGCACGCTGTGTCCGCCGCCCACGTTCAGATCGAGGTGCATCCGGTTCTTGGCGGTCTTTCCCTCAGGGACCTTCTGGAAGTACATCCGCGGCCGCTTCCCCTCCGGGTCCTCGACCGCGCGCGCATCGTTCCAGTGATCCTCGGCGATCCCCTGCGCTCGGGCCCAGTCGTCCCATGTGGCGTGCCCATCCGGTGGGTCGGGCAGCCGATAGCCCAGCGCCTCTGCCCAGAAACGCGCCTGCCGGTCGGGGTCGGCGCAGTCGAACGTGACCTGGAACGCCGTCGCCATCTCGCATCCTCCATCGATCGGTCGGAGCCGCCAGCGTACGCCGGGATGCTGACAGTCCCTGTCAGGTGCGGTTGGCGGAGACAATGCGCCGATGCGTTTCCCCTCCGTGGACATGAGCGACCCGCGCTCCATCCTGGCGGCCCTCGTGGGGACGCGCGTGATGCTCACGCTGGTCGGGCTCGTGTCGCTGGCGGTCATGCCCCGTGCCGTGCCCACCTTCGATCTCGTGCCGGACACGCCGTGGCTCTCGCTTTGGTCCCGCTACGACTCGCAGTACTACCTCGAGATCGCCCGCGACGGCTACTCCTTCTCCCCGGGCCGGTACTCGAACGCGGCGTTCTTCCCGCTCTACTCGCTGCTGATCAAGCTTGGGTCGTTCGTGGTGGGCCGGTCGGATCCGCACGCGCTGACCTTCCTTGGCTTCGTCATCTCGAACGTCTGCCTGTTCGTGGCGCTGCTCTACCTGGCGGCACTCGTGACACGCGACTTCGGGGTGGGCGCGGCGCGACGAGCCGTCGTCTACACGCTCGTCTTCCCCACCACGCTCTTCCTCTCGGCGGTCTACGCGGAGTCCCTGTTCCTGGCCACGGCCATCGCGAGCTTCTATCACGCTCGGCGCGGGGAGTGGTACCGAGCTGGCCTGGCAGGTGGCCTGGCGGCGCTGACCCGGCCGTTCGGCTTCCTCCTTATCCTGCCGATCGCCATCGAGATGTGGCGCCAGCGTCCGGGCATCCGGGCCTTTCCGGCGCTGGGCCTTGTCCCAGCCGGCACTGCCACGTTCCTCGCCTACCTCTGGTGGCGGTTCAACGACCCGCTGCTCTACGTCAAGGCGAACAACGTCTGGGGGCGTGAATTCGCGTGGCCGTGGGACACGTTCCTTGGATTCCTCCGCGAGCCGCTTGTCGTCTTCGGCTGGACGCGCAGCGTCTTCGATCTCGCGTTCGTGGTCGCGATGACGGTCCTCGCAGTGGTCGCGTGGCGTCGGTTACCCGCCAGCTATGCGGCCTTCCTGACCGTTGGCCTGCTCTTCACACTCTCGACCGGAGTCTGGATCTCGACGCCGCGGCACGCCCTGGCCCTCTTCCCGCTCACCATCCTCCTCGCTGTCTGGGGGGAGCGGCGGGCCTTCCACTGGGTGTGGCTCGTGCTGTCGGTCACGCTCGCGCTCGGGTTCATGGCGCGCTTCGCGAGCGGCCACTGGACGGCATAGTCCTCACCTGACAGGAGGCTGCATGACGACCATCCAGGACATCGTCCGTTCGATCAACCGCGATCTCGTGCCGGCGTTCGAGGAGCGACTGCGATCCGTGCTGGGCGAGCAGGACCGGGAATGGCTGATCGACCAGATCGTGCGCCTTACGCTCGATGCGCACAGCCTCGAGGAGATCGATCGCCGGAGCGAGGTCGAGGCCAGGGCCCGTGCCCGGACCGAGCGAGCGGTGCGGGTCCGCGAGCTGGCACTCGATGAGGCTGCCCTCGCGGCATTCGTGGCAGAACACGTGAGCACCACCCGCGAACGGTTGATCGCGGAGGGCTACCTGGCGGGAGACGCGCCGGAGAAGGGCACGGTGCTGCTAAGTGCGGGGCACCGCACCGACACGGGCGAGTCGCTCCTCCGCCGCGCCAAGGACGTCCTGTTCGCGCTGCTCTTCGGCGACGACTCCACGAACACGCACCTCGCCCGCGTGCAGCAGGAGCTGCTCACGCTCACCTTGCCGCGTTCCAAGACGGACGCACTCGATTTCATGCGGGCCTCGACCGAGCTGGCGGCGGCCGGCAACTGGCAGGACCCGGATAACGTGTCGAGCGATGAGCGCGCCGACAACGTCGTGCTCGAGGTCCAGTTCGGCGAGGTCCACGGCGAGCTCGTAGGTGCCGGCATCGTCCGCTGCCTCTCGCTGATCAACAACCTCCAGGTCAACGAACAGGTGCTCTACGCGCGCATGATCAACATCGAGGAGACGACGCTCATCGTGTGAGGCGGGACCTTGTTCGGGCGGTCAGCCGCCGCTCGACTTGCTCACCCGATCGACCGTGATGAGGAACTTTTCGCGCGGGGTGCGA
>JACCXQ010000201.1 GCA_013696945.1 Chloroflexota bacterium
AGAACCTCCCCGAGACCCACGGGTTCCTGCGCGAGCTCCGCGCGCACGTCGACGAGCGCTACGGCGACCGGATGCTCCTCGCCGAGGCCAATCAGTGGCCCGAGGACTCCGTGGCGTACTTCGGGTCCGGCGACGAGTGCCACATGGCGTTCCACTTCCCGGTCATGCCGCGGATGTATATGGCGCTGCGGATGGAGGACCGCTTCCCCATCATCGACATCCTCGACCAGACGCCGCCCATCCCCGAGACATCGCAGTGGGCACTCTTCCTGCGCAACCACGACGAGCTGACGCTCGAGATGGTGACCGACGAGGAGCGCGACTACATGTACCGGGTCTACGCGCAGGACCCCCAGATGCGCATCAACCTGGGCATCCGGCGGCGGCTGGCGCCGCTGATGGGCAACAACCGGCGCCGCATCGAGCTGATGAACGGCCTCCTCTTCGCCTTGCCGGGAACACCTGTCCTCTACTACGGCGATGAGATCGGCATGGGCGACAACGTCTACCTCGGCGACCGGAACGGCGTACGGACGCCGATGCAGTGGAGCGGCGACCGCAACGCGGGCTTCTCCGCCGCTAACCGCCAGCGACTCTTCCTGCCCATCATCACGGACCCCGAATACCACTACGAGGCGATCAACGTCGCGGCCCAGCAGGACAACCCGCATTCCCTGCTCTGGTGGATGAAGCGGCTCATCGCGTTGCGCAAGGGGCACCAGGCGTTCGGGCGGGGTAGCCTGGAGTTCCTCCACCCGGACAACCGCAAGGTCCTCGCGTTCGTGCGGCAGTTCGGTGACGAGCGCATCCTCGTGGTCGCGAATCTCTCGCGCTACGTCCAGTACGCCGAGCTCGATCTCTCGGCGTTCCGCGACCAGGTCCCGGTGGAGATGTTCGGGCAGGTGGAGTTCCCGACCATCGGGGAGCGGCCGTTCTTCGTCACGCTCGGCCCACACGGTTTCTACTGGTTCATGCTGATGTCGGCGAGCGAGCGCGTCGGCCCGATCGAGCGCGGGCCGGCCACGCTCCCGGCGGTCGAGGATCTCGATGCGCTCCTCGCCGACGGCGCGGCGAAGAGCGCGCTCCTCCGGCTGCTGCCTCGCTACATCGGGGCCAGACGCTGGTTCGGAGGCAAGTCGCGTCGTATCCGCGAGGTCCGTATCCGCGACACCATCGCGTTGCCGGCCGCCGATCTCGACGTGCGTCTCTGCCTGCTCGAGGTCGTCTACACGGACGGCGACCCCGACACGTACCTCCTGCCGCTTGCGCTCGGCGCGGACGCGACGGCGCAGCGGGTGGTCGAGGAGTCGCCGCACGCGCTGATCGCCTCAGCGGCGGATCCCTCGGGCGGACCGGCCCGTTCGGTCTACGACGCGGCGTTCGATCCTCGCGCGGAGCGCGCGTTCCTCGATGTCATCGATGGGCGTCGGCGTCTGCGCGGCGACAGTGGCGGGTCGCTCCGTGGCCGGTCGACCGCGGCGTTCGCGGAGCCCCGGGGCACGCCCGGGAACGAATCACCGGTCCCCGGGCGAGCCGAGCAGAGCAACACCTCGATCGTCTTCGGCGACCGCTTCATCCTGAAGCTCTACCGGCGACTTCAGCCCGGGATCAACCCGGACGTGGAGGTCGGTCGCATCCTCACCGAGCAGGGCTTCGCGCACACACCTGCCGTCTGCGGCTGGCTCGAGTACGCCCCGAGCCGCGGCGAGGCGATGGCGGTGGGACTCCTCCAGGCGTACGTGCCCAACGAGGGCGATGTCTGGCAGTACACGCTGGATGCACTGGGCCGCTACTACGAGCGCGCCGTGACGGCGCCCATGCCGCCGTCCGACCCGGGACCGGTCGGGGCGGCCGCGCTCTTCTCGCTCGCGACCATCGCGGCGCCGCCCGATGCCCGGGAGACGATCGGGGGTTACCTCGAGACGGCGCGCCTGTTGGGCAAGCGGACGGCGGAGCTCCATCGATCGCTTGCCGATGCAGGTCACGAGCAACCGGCGCTCGCCGCGGAGCCGTTCACGCAGCTATATCGGCGATCGCTGTACCAGGGCATGCGGGCACAGGTCGGCGAGGCTTTCGCGCAGCTGCGTCGCCGGCTGGGGTCGCTGCCGGAGCACGTGAGGGAGCCGGCCGAGCGCGCCCTCGCCCAGGAGACGGCGGTGCGCGACCGACTTGCGGGGCTGCTGCGAGCCCCCATGGCCGCCTCGCGCATCCGGATCCACGGGGATTACCACCTGGCCCAGACGCTGTGGACCGGACGCGACGTGGTGGTCATCGACTTCGAGGGTGAGCCTGGCCGGCCGTTGAGCGAGCGGCGCCACAAGCACTCTCCGCTCCGCGACGTGGCCGGGATGCTCCGATCCTTCCATTACGCGGCGTTCGGTGCGCTCCAGGGGACTCCGGGCCTCGGATCCGTCCGGCCGACCGACGTGCTTGGGCTCGAGGCATGGGCACGGCTCTGGTACGCGTGGGTCTCGGCAGCGTTCCTGGGCGCCTACATGGAGTCGATCGAGGGCGCGGGGATCCTTCCCGCCGACAGCGGCCAGGTCGCTACGCTCCTCGACGTGTTGCTCGTGCAGAAGGCCGCTTACGAGCTGGTCTATGAGCTCAACAGCCGTCCCGACTGGGTGAGCATCCCGCTGCGTGGGATCCTGGAGCTGGCGAGCGAGGATGGCGGCCGGCGCCTCGCCTGACGGGGCGACCGACAGCGAGCCGACAGGCGCTAGGCGTTTGGCACTGGCCGAGATCCTCGCCGACGTCGTG
>JACCXQ010000205.1 GCA_013696945.1 Chloroflexota bacterium
CTCGGATGTCCACGACGATGCCAGGCACTCTTCCGGGCGGCTGCCCGACACTGTGCAGGCCGTTCTGGCTGCGCGCATCGACCGCCTACCGGCCCTGGACAAGCGGACGCTCCAGATCGCCGCCGTCTGCGGGCGGGCGTTCTGGCCGGGTCTTGTCCGCGAGCTCTCGGGCATCGACGAGTCCGCGCTCGACCCGGCGTTGGGGCGCCTCGTCGATCGGTCCTTGATCGTCGCTCAGCCGGCGTCGCGCATCTCGGGCGAACGGGAGTACGCGTTCCGCCACGCCCTGACCCAGGAGGTCGCCTACGCCATGCTGCCTCGCCGCGAGCGGGCTCGCGCCCATGCCGGGGTCTCGCGGTGGCTGGAGGCCACGGTCGACGATCGGCGGCGCGAATTCGAGCTGCTCGCTCATCACGACGAGACCGCGCACCACCTGGCGGCTGCCGACCCCGAGGCCGAACCGCACACGGTGGAGGCACTGCGGATCCGCGCTCTCGAGGAGCTTCTCGAGGCGGCCAGCGACGCGCGCAGCCGCTCCACGGTCGACGCCGCTCAGGACCTGGCCCAGCGTGCGGTGCAGCTGGCGCGGACCGATCGCGAGCGCTCACTCGCGCTCGAGGCTCTGGGGGAGGCATACCTCCTGGGGTTCTGGGGCGATCGGGCGTGGGAGACGCTCCGAGAGGCCGCACTGGCACGCGTCGCTAGCGACCCCGCCGACCGCCGTGGCATCGCGCGGCTGTGCGCCGAGGCGCTCGAGACGCCGACGCGCTGGGGAGGTATGTCGGCTCTCCCCTCGGGGTCCGAAGCTGCCGACGTGCTCCGCCTGGGCCTCGAGAGCGCGGGCGAGGACGACAGCGAGGAAGCCGTCCGTCTGCTCACGGTGCGATCGATGTGGCCGCGCGTCTTCGGCGGACCCTCGACGCCGGTCTCCGACATCGAGGGGGCACGACGGATCGGCGAGCAGGCCGCTGCCATGGCGCTCCGCCTGGAGTCGCCCGATCTTGCCTCAGCGGCGCTCGATTGCGTCGCGAATGGGTGGTACTCGCTCGGGCTGTACGAACGGACCGAGGCGGTGATCACGCAGCGGCTCGCACTTGTCCCACGGCTCCGAGACCCGCGCGAGGTAGAGGATGCCTTCGCGATGGCGGCCTGGGTGGCATTCCACCGCGGTCGGTACCGGGAGGCACTCGACCTCGCCGACGAGGGCGTCCGTCGAACGATCGAGATCGCGCCGACGGCCGCCCTCCACAGCCTCGAGTGGCGCGCCCTGGCCCGCTTCGCGCTGGGCGATTGGGCGGGCTTCCTTGCCGAACTGGATCTCGCCCGACGGCTGGCCCCACGGCGCGAGGACGCGACTCGGGCTGGCTTTCGCCGCCGGCCCTGGGCCGCGGCCGCCCTGGCCCACGAGCTGCGCGGTGACCCGGTCGCCGCCGATGCGGATCTCGAGGAGATGGTCCCGGTGGCCTACGTCCCGCCCGGTTCGGACATCCCGGGAGAAGACGTGCGCGATCTGGCAGAGCCCGGTTCCGACGCACCCTGGATGGCGCGGCTCCTGGCGCGACGCGGTCGGTTCGCCGACGCCCGCGCGTTGGTCCAGATCCCGAGCGTGCCGTGGTGGCGCGACTCGGCGGGCTTGGCGCTCGAAGCGTCCTGCGAGATCGTGGCACTGGAGGGTGCCTGGGACGATGCCGCCGGCCTCGCCCAAGAAGCCCGGCGCGAGGCCGAGCGCGGCGGCCTCCTTGCTCTCCCCGGGCATGCCGATCGCCTCGAGGGTCGGCGTTCGATGGCCGCCGGCGATCCGGGCGCGGCCCGATCTTCCCTGGAGCGGGCGGCCGCCACGTTCGAGGCGGTCGGGGCTGCGTTCGAGCTCGCCGTGACCCGGCTAGACCTCGCCGAGGTACTCGTCGCGCTGGGCGATCGGAGCGCCGCCGCCCGGATGGCAGCGGCGGCTCGCTCCGTGGTCGACGAGCTGGGCGTGGCGGAGGAGTCGCAGCGGGCGCGGCGACTGATCTAGGGCTGATCCACGACTACTGCGGAGCGCGCCCGGGTCACATCCGGGAGAGCGGCCAGCGCGGCCATGGCAGCGCGTAGGGCAGCATCCCCGCCGGCGTGGATCTGCACGATCACACCGTCGGTCAGGAGCGCCCCCACCGCGGCCGCTCCTCTGCCCGTAGCAGCGGCCGCAACGGCGTCCTTCCGACCGGGGACCGTAGCCAGGACGACGATGCCCATCATCTCGCCGGGCGGAAGGGCTGTCCGCTTGACCGGGCAGGGGAGAGGGCCACGGGCGCGGAATGGGAGCGCGACTATCGAGGGGCCGGGCAGGACGATCCGGCTCAGTAAACCCCCGAACTGGCGCGGATCAGCCAGCTCGACCGCCACGCAGCCATCGAAGTCGCCTCCCTGGCCGCGACCGGCCCAGCGAGCGCCATTCGGGACAGCTTTGGCGACGATGCGCTCGGTGTCCCCG
>JACCXQ010000224.1 GCA_013696945.1 Chloroflexota bacterium
AGACCGACGTGGGCCTCGACCGGTTCTACCCGCCGGACGAGCTCATCGGTCAGGAGACGGCACGTAACGGGGAGGCGGTGCTCTTCCTGCTGGAGCAGGCGGACTGTCCGTATCGCGCCATCGGGAAGGTCGCGGCACTGTGCGGCCCGTTCTTCGACGACCTGGAGATAGATCGCGGCTGGACGGTGGATCCCGACGGGTCGGACACAGCCACCGCAGGCGCCTGGCAACGAGGCGATCCCGAGGCCACCTTCGCCGATGGGCCCAAGCAGCTCGGCACGGCGGCGTCCGGCAGAGCTGCGTTCGTCACCGGGCGAAAGATGCTCGGCTGCGCGACTTGCAACGACGTCGATGGCGGCACAAGCCGCGTGCGCTCTCCCGTGGTGCTCTTGCCGGCCGGGCCACCGGCCACGCTGCACCTCCGCTGGGCGATGGGGCACGACGCCACCGCCGGCCCGGACGATGGGCTTCGGGTCGCCGTGATGGTCGGGGGGCAGCGCTTCGAGGTGCTGGCATTCCCGGGGACCAGCCTCGATCGCGACGCCGAGTGGAGGACCGCCCAGGCCGACCTTTCCGCGTGGGCCGGGTCCGCCATCTCCATCCAGCTCGAGGCGACCGACGTCGGGTCGCCGAGCCTCCTCGAAGCCGCGTTCGACCAGGTCCGCATCACCGCTCCCTGACCGCACCGAGCCACACGGCGCTCGCATTCCTTGTGTGGCTCATGGGGACCCGCTAGGATGCGCGCGAGCGCGAGCGGTCGGGAGGAGTCGACCGCGTTCGAGCGCGACCTGGGGCACGGAAGTCATCCCCGAGGAACTCCATGGCTTTGAGTAGGAGGAGCGCATGCGCACCCGTTTGACAGGGCTCGCCCTGTTGTTGTGCCTGGCGATGATCGCCCTTGCCTGTGCCGGACCGGCCGCCTCGCCGCGAGCGTCCACACCGGCCACGAGCGTCGCACCCAGCGTGGCGGCCACCGAAGCACCGAGCGTGGCGGCCACCGAAGCACCGAGCGAAGAGCCGACCGAGGCGCCCAGCGAGGTGCCCAGCGAAGAGCCGAGCGCGCCCGCCGAGGGTCTCTTGATCGGCGTCGTGACCGACGTCGGCACGCTCGACGACAAGAACTTCAACCAGTTCTCGTTCGAAGGCGCAGAGCGAGGAGCTGAAGCGGTGGGTGGCACGGTGGAGGCCATCATCACCCAGGAATCTGCTGACTACGCCACGAACATCCAGTCGTTCGTCGACCAGGAGTACGACGTCATCGTGACCGTCGGCTTCGCGCTTGGTGATGCTACGACGGTCGCCGCCAAGGCCAACCCGGAGGTCTCGTTCATCGGCGTCGACCAGGCGCCATGCATCACGGCAGAAGGTGACCCTGATCCCGACTTCGGGTGTGCCGGCGATCCGGCCGCCCTGCTTCCGAACTACCAGGGCATCGTGTTCGCCGAGGCGCAGCCCGGTTACCTGGCGGGCATCGTCGCAGCCAGCATCACCGAGAGCGACGTGATCGGCGCGATCGGGGGCGCGTCGTTCATCCCGCCCGTGGTCAACTACATCGCCGGCTACACGAACGGCGCCAAGTCCGTCAACCCGGACATCGAGGTCGTGACGGCGTTCGTTTCCGACGACCTGGGCAAGGCGTTCAACGACCCCGCCGGCGGACAGCTCTTCGCCGAGACGCTACTGGAGACGAACCCGGACGTTGACGTCCTGTTCCAGGTAGCCGGGAAGACGGGCAACGGCGTCCTGCAAGCGGCCTGCGATGCCAGCATCAATGCCATCGGCGTCGACGTCGACCAGCATGAATCCACCCCGGAGACAGCTGGCTGCACGGTCACCAGCGCCGAGAAGAAGTTGAGCAACGCGGTCATGCAGGCCATCCAACGCGTGGACGACGGCACGGCCGTCGGCGGCGTGGTCGTCAACGACGCGTCCAACGAGGGCATCGGCCTCTCGCCCTTCTACGAGCACGCGTCCCTGATCACGCCGGAGACTCAGACGCTCATCGATGACGCACTCGCGGCAATGGCGGCGGGTGAGCTCGACCCCAACCCGCCGGCACCCTAGACCCCGGCCAGCGCGCCACCAGCAGAACGGCGGGTCCGGCTCAGGCC
>JACCXQ010000229.1 GCA_013696945.1 Chloroflexota bacterium
CTGGAAGGTCACGTTGCCGGTGATGCTCGCGCCCTGTTCCAGGGTCCCGGAGCCAAGCGGCGGCTGAGGGTCGGTCAATGCCCAGCCGTGCCGCGCACCGGCGGCGTCGACGACCTGCCAGTCGGCGGCGCGGAAGTCGAACGGCGCAAAGGCGGTGTACGTGACGCTCACGATCGCCCAGCGCTGGCCCGCGGGCGCGCGGGCGCCGTTGAGCCGGCGCTTGTAGTCGGGAGGACCGACCGTCACGTTGCCCACGGGCTGGCCACCAAGGACCAGCTGCGCCGGAGTGCCGATGGTCGCAGCCACGACCGGCGGACTGGACGCGATGGCGGACGCGGACGGCGCGACCGACGGAGGAGCGGACGTGCTCGGTGACCGGCCCGCTACGCTCGATGGGCGCGCACTCGCGGACGCCTGGGCACCGCCGCCACCGGGGAAGCCTCCGAGCAGCACGAACGCGACCCCGGCGAGCACCACGAGCACAAGGCCCGCGAAGCCGACAGCGCCCCAGCCGACGAGATCGCCTCGTCGTTCCCGCAACCGCGGGTCCGAGGGCGTGTTCCTGTCGATCACCGCGCCATGATGGCGGCTGGAGGCGAGCCTCGTCCATCCAGCTGGCGTGATCTGCTTCGCGTGTGTATCGTGCTACCGATCCGTAGCGCGTTAGGGCGAAGCTGATGCTCCTCATGTTCGTGGTCGGTGTCCCGGTGGCGCTCGCGGCGGGCATCGTTCTCTCGCGTCGCGTCGCGCCGGACAGCGTGCAGGCCCTTGCCGCGATGTTCGGGACGATCGCCGCTGCGCTCGGGTGGCTCCTGCTCGGATGGACGGTCCTCGGACCGACCTACGTGGAGTCCACCGTCACGCTCACGTCGGGCGGAACCGCGGGTCAACCGACAGTTCGTCACCGCAGCTTGCTGGAGGTCGGCATCTCGGACCTCACGATCGCGATGATCGCCGTGGAGGTCGTCTGCTTCGGCTTCGTCCTGTTGGGCGGCCTTGCCGCATGGCGTGGGTTCGGCCGTGCGCGGTGGATGATGCTGGCCGGCACGATCCCGCTCGTCGCTATCGGTCTCGTCAGCTGGGGTCTCGCCGCTGTTGGCCCGGCTGTCATCCTCGCTTCCTTCGCGACGACCTTGGCATTCGTCGGACTTCGGATCCCGTCGCCGCCCTAAACGACAGCCGTGGCGGTCCTCGTGGGCGGCCCATCCGCGACGGCCGAGGCGCGGTGACGCCCGAGAGCATCGATGCCGACCGCGATCCAGCCGATACCGAACATGGCGCCGCCCGCCGCGACCGCGATCGAACGCATCTCAGTCACGATCCCAGCAGTCCCGGTCAGAAGGATGCCGGCGTTCGCGATCGACCCGACGAGAAGCACGGCGGCGGCCCGGCGGGAAACGGACACGGTCGCCCAGATGACGATCGCGTACGCCACGCACCCGAGCACCAAACCGACCATCCCGGCCGTCCACCATTCCCACGTGTCAACGTCGGTCACGAGCGGGCGATCGGGAAGGACGGCATTCGCCAGCAATCCCAAAGCCATGACAACGGCTCCCGCCGCCGGCAGGAGAGCGCCGACCATCGCCAGCATGCGGTGCCGACCCGCCGAGCATCGAGCGATCGATAGTAGCGCGACCAGGAGGCAGGCCGGTGCAACTACCAGCGCAACGATGAACACGCTCCCTTCTCCAGAGCCCATTCCTCTGGGCTGCCCGCTGGCGATGACCGCGACCAGCGCGACGCCGACGTAGGCAAGGAGCCAGAGAGCGCCGCCGAGCATCGCGGCCCAGCCAGCCAAGCGCAACATCGACATCGTGGATCTCCTTTCGTCCTGTGCTGTCAAGCCGAGATCCGTGGGATGGAGGTGAGCATCGAGGGCACCCACGATGAGATCGGGCGCGTCAGACCAGCGCGCCCGCCGCGCCTCGAGCAATTCGCCGACCTCTGGTCCGTACCGGGTGCGCCAGGCAGTGGGGTAGAGCCGCAGCAGCGCTTTCATCGACGGTTCGCCAGGTGTTGCAGGCCCATGGCGCTGAACCTGGAAAGCTCCACCAGCTGGCGCCGGAGGAAGCGCACGCCCTCCTCTGTCAACTCGTAGGGGCGGCGTCGCTCCATCGGCGCCAGCGCTCGGACG
>JACCXQ010000237.1 GCA_013696945.1 Chloroflexota bacterium
GCAGAGCTGGCGAGCCGCCATGGCTTCCGGATCATCGACGATTCGCAGCTGCGAGTGGCGGTCAACGTCTCCGCGAACGAGGGCGAGACGCGGGTCGTGGCCGTGGACGAGCGCCGCCCGCGGGAGGCCGATCCGGATGACGGGTACCGGAGCCTCCTGGTCGATGTCGACCGGGAAGAACGTCTCTGGGGGGATGCCTGACGCTCAGACGTTGAACAGCACCTCGATGACGTCGCCGTCGCGCACCCGGTAGCTCTTCCCTTCCGACCGCAACTTGCCATTCCGCCGCGCCTCCGCCATCGAGCCGAGCGCAAGGAGATCCTCGACCTGGACGACCTCTGCCCGGATGAAGCCGCGGGCGAGGTCCGAATGGATGGCGCCGGCGGCAGCCACGGCGTCGGAGCCATCGGGGATGGTCCATGCGCGGGTCTCGTCAGGACCGGCGGTGAAGAAGCTGATGAGACCGAGAAGCTCGTAGCTCAACCGGATCACCCTCTCGAGGCTGGAGCCGGTCAGCCCCAGGTCATCGCGAAAGACCTGGGCCTCCTCTTCGTCGAGCTCGCCGATCTCCATCTCGATGCGCGCCGAGAGGGCCTCGATGCGGCTCTGGCGGTGCGGATAGCGATCGGCCATCGCCGCGGCCAGGCCGGGTGCGTCGGCGATCTGGCCCTCGCCGATGTTGAGCAGGACGAGGACCGGCTTCTCGGTCAGGAAGCGGAAGCCGCGCAGGATGCGAGCCTCGTCATCGCCGAGCTCCGCGTCGCGGATGGGCGCGCCCTCGGCGAGTGCAGGTCGGATCCGTGCAAGGACCTGACGCTCCCGCTCGTTCTGGTCGCGCTCGGCCTGCGTGCCGTGACGCCCCGACGTCTCGAGCTTCTCGAGTCGCTTCTCGACCACCGCCAGGTCGGCGAGCACGAACTCGAGGTCGAGCCGCTCCAGGTCCCGCCAGGCGTCGACGGTGCCGTCCGGATGCGGCACCTGTGGGTCCTCGAACGCGCGGACCACGTGGAGCAGCGCGTCGGCGTTGCGCAGCCGCGCGAGCTGGTCGGCGGGGATGTCGGCAGCGCGTCCCTCGGCCGCCGACGGTGGTGCCGGCAGGTCGACGTACGTGACGTCGGCTGGGACCTCGCGCTTCGGCTTGAACAGCTCGGTCAGCCGGGTCAGTCGCTCGTCGGGGACCTTCACGACACCCGTGTTGACCGTGAGGCCACCGAAGCCACCCGTCTCGGCATGGCCACGGGTCAGCGTGTTGAAGACGGTGGTCTTCCCGGCGCCCGCGAGCCCCACGATGCAGACCTGGAGCGACATCAGTACCCGAGTGCCGGATCGACCGCGTTGTGGAGTGGCTCCCCGCGTCGGAACCGTTCCAGGTTCTCGCAGAAGAGCTCGATGCTCCGGTCGAGGACGCGACCGCTCGTCCACGACGTGTGCGGCGTGAGGATGAGGTTCGGGACGTCATAGAGCGGCGAATCGGGGCTGAGCGGCTCGTCGCGGAGCGTGTCGAGGACGGCGCCGCGCATCGGTCCCTCGCGCAGGGCTCGCACCAGGGCACGTTCATCGACCAGCCGGCCGCGAGCCACGTTGATGAGCCACGAGCCGGGCTTCATCCGGGCGAGCATCCGCTCGTCGAAGAGGTCCTCCGTGTCCGGCGTGAGCGGTAGTGCCAGGACGACGAAGTCGCTGCGCTCGAGGAGCTCCGGCAGCGCGTCCGCGGCGAGCACCTCGACTCCGGCCGGCACGTCGCCCGATCCACCGTCGCCAGTCGCGCCGCGGCGTCGGGTGGCCACCACCCGGCTGCCGGATCCCAGGCACAGCTCGGCGACAGCACGACCGATCGAGCCGAAGCCCACGATGCCGACTGTCACGTCATGCATCTCGCGCGCCTCGAGCGGCTGCCAGGTCCGCTCGCGCTGCAGTTCGAGTAGCTGCGGCAGCCGCCGGCTCACCGCCAGGATCATCATCAGCACGTACTCGGCGATGGGCGTGCTGAAGACGCCGCGTGCGTTGGTGATGACCAGGCCGCGCGTCTCCGCCTGCGCGGTGAGGACGCGCTCCACGCCGGCCGTCGCCGAGTGGACCCAGATGAGACCCGGACAGCGCGTGATCAGCCGGTCGAAGACGCGAGCCGGCAGCGGCCCTCGAAGGAGCACCTCGACGTCGTCGAGCGGAGCGTCGGCGAGTCCCTCCAGCGAGACGCTCACGAGCCGCGACCCAGGTGCCGCCGCGGCGATCCGCTCCAGGTCGACCTGCCGGTACCGCGCCGAGAGGATCGGCGTGAGCGCGATCGCGGCAGGGACCCCGTCCGGGCCGCCACCAGGGCCGCTTCGGGCCATCACGGCGCGGATCTCGTTGCTCAGGCCGGCTGCGCTGCGAGTGCCCCGGGCACCACGCGGCGGACCCAGACGCGGGGATCGTCGAACTCGTGCTCCGTCGGCAGCGCGTGGGGGCCGTCCCACAGGTGCGCGATGGCGACCTCGCCGCCGGCCGCCGCGACACCGGCCACGAATCGCTCTCCGCGTCGGTACTGCTCCATCTTGAGGTCGAGACCGGTGAGACGCGCGATGACCCGTTCGAGGCCCCGACGGCGTTGGTTGCGACGGGCGTCGAATCGCTG
>JACCXQ010000239.1 GCA_013696945.1 Chloroflexota bacterium
CTCGTCGGCGGGTTCCTGACGTTCTTCGGCGGCCGACTGTTCCAGAGCCCGTTCGCTACGGATACACCCGGCGGCATCAGCGGCGGGTTCACCATCACGGGCGCGGTCATCCTGGTCATCGGCATCCTGCACCTGCTCTCGGGGATCTTCGTCTGGGCGCACCGCTCGTGGGCCCGGTACCTGGGCCTCGTCCTCGGAGCTCTCGGTGTCCTCCTAGGGATCGCCGGCTTCCTGGGCGGCACCGGGCAAACGACCAGCCAGCAGTTCGGGCTGGTCACGGGTCTCGTCATCCTCGCCGCGTACGCGCTCGTCCTGGTGGGGCTGATCATGGGCGGGAGGCACTTCCGGAAGGAGCGCATCCAGTAGCCGGTGGACTCCGCGGTCGGAGCCCGGTGCCCTGATCCAGAACCTACCCGACGGATCGCGCGACCGGTCTTCTGGCGCGGCTGGGATGCTTGATGGGAAGATCGTCGCTCGCCACATCAGCCGCGACTGGGCGATGACCGGGGCGACGGTCGCGCCGCACCACGGCGGGATAACTCCGGTACTAGGTTCGCGCCATGCCGGGGACCCGATGGGCTAAGCCCGTCCCCGCGTTGCGTGCCCGGTCGACCGGAGCCACGCGGATGCGCAAGACTGTTGGTATGCGGCGGACCCCAAGATCGGAGCGCGTCCTTGCGACCGTGCTGTTTACGGACATCGTCCGATCCACGGAGCTGGCAGCGAGTCTTGGCGATCGCCGGTGGCGGGACCTCGTGGCCCTCCATCACCGTGTCATCCGGGCCCAGCTGAAGCGATTCAGCGGCCAGGAGATCGACACCGCGGGCGACGGCTTCTTCGCCATCTTCGACCGCCCGGCTCAGGCGCTTCATTGCGCGGTCGCCATCGTCGGCGCACTTCGCCCGCTCGGCCTCGAGGTGCGCGTAGGCCTGAACACCGGCGAGGTAGAGCACACCGGCAATACCGTCCGCGGCATCGCGGTACACATCGGGGCCAGGGTCATGGCTACCGGGGGGCCCAGTGAGATCATGGTCACCTCGACGGTGAAGGATCTCGTGAGCGGCTCCGACATCGGGTTCGTCGATCGGGGCATGTCGACACTCAAGGGGATCGAAGGCGACTGGCGGCTCTACGCCGTCATCACGGAGCTCGTCCCATTGGGAGACGCGGCCGAGGCCGCCACTGCGCCGAAGCCCGGTCGACAGTCGCGTGCGCTCGTGATCCTCGGGTTGGCCGGCCTCGGTGTGGTGGTTGCCACCGCCGCGATCCTCGCGCCGCGGCTCCTCACCGGGCAGGTCGTGCCCGGAGAGAACACCGTCGGCCGTATCCCAGCGGGCGGGGACTCGTTCGACCTGGCCGTCCGGGTCGGAAAGGAGCCGGTAGGGCTGACGAGCGGCGCAGGCGCGCTGTGGGTCATCAACTTCGCCGACCAGACGCTGTCCGGGGTCGATCCGGTCGCCCGCGCGGTCATGGCGAATCCGGCGATCGGCGGCTCGCCGAGTGGCGTGACATACGGTGCCGGCGCCATCTGGGTGACGACGCACTTCGGACGGGCGGGCGGCGACCTCGGCTCCGTCGTCCGCTTCGATAGCCGCGCGATCAGGGTCAGTACCATCCCGGTCGGCACTGGCGTGGAGGCGATCGCGTTCGGCGGAGGCTTCCTGTGGGTCGCCGACCGGATCCACGACGTCGTTCACAGGATCGACCCGGACACGAACAGCGTCGCGTCCACAGGGATCGCCGTCGGGCGAGCGCCCGGCGCGATCGCGTTCGGGGCCGGTAGCGTGTGGGTCACGAGTACCCTGGACGACACGGTCTGGCGGATCGATCCCGTGACGTCCGAGGTCGACGGCGTGATGGCTTTGCAGGCATCCCCGAGCGCCCTCGCGGCCAATGCGACGGCGGTCTGGGTCACGAGCGAGACCGGGGACTCGGTCACTCGCCTCGATCCGGCAACGAACACCTTGGTGACCATCTTGCAAGATCTGGACGGCCCTCGCGGCGTCGCCGTCAGCGAAGACGCTGTGTGGGTGGCGGTCGGCGGCGAGGGCAAGCTGGTTCGGATCGACCCAGAGACCAACACCGTCGCTGCGAGCTACCAGGTAGACGGCGTCCCGGACGCGGTCCTGGCAGGACAGGACGGCGGCACGTGGGTTTCGGTGCGCGCGCCGTGAACCGCCGATGGACCGCCTCGGTCGTGACGGCATCGATCCTGGTGGCGTCATGCGGGTCGTCGCTGGACGCGGACCTCGCACGATCGCCCGCGCCTTCGATCGCCTCCGGTGGCACGCTCCGCCTCGCCGTCCCTCATGACGACCCCCCACCATCGGGCCTCGCGTCCTCGGACGAGGCGATCGCGAACAATGCCCTCGACCCTCACTTCTTCGGCTGGTACGACGCCTTCGAGCTGCTGCGCTGCTGCCTCACGCGGACCCTCGTCTCACACGTCGGCCGCACGACGGAAGCGGGTGGCACGGTACTCAGGCCGGATCTCGCGGAGTCGCTCCCTGAAGTCTCGCGCGACGCGCTCACATGGACGTTCCGGATCCGCCGCGGCATCCACTATGCTCCGCCCCTTGCGCACATCGAGGTGACCGCACCCGATTTCGTCCGAGCGCTCCTCCGCGTCCTCCCCAGCCACGCACTGGAGCCGGGCGGATTCGCGGTCCTGACGCAGCTGGGTATCCGGGGCGTTCCCGAATACGTGGCCGGCGAGGCGACGACCGTGTCCGGGCTCGAGATCCCCGATCCGTACACGCTGCGCATCCACCTGCTGCGTCCTGCTGGGGATCTGCCCGCCCGCTTCGCACTCTCGGACCTGAGCCCCATCCCGCCAAGCCCCGCGGACCCCACGGCGCCGCTCGGGGTGGCGACGGGCCATGACGACGACTACGGGCGCTTCCTGGTCGCGACCGGGCCGTACATGGTCGAGGGCGCCGACAGACTGGACTTCACGCTCCCCCCGGAGCAGCAGATGCCGGCTTCCGGCTACGTCCCCAGCCGGTCGCTCACCCTGGTTCGCAATCCGTCGTGGGACCCGGCGACCGACGACCTGCGACCGGCTTACGTCGATCGGATCGAGATCGCCATCGGGGGAACGCTCGAGGAAGCATCAGCGCTGATGGACGAGGGGCGCCTCGACTTCGTGTACAGCTCGGGCGCGCCGCCGCAGTCGCCGCCCGAGCAGATCGCGCGATATCGAGCCGATCCAGGACTCGGCCAGGTCCATCCCGACTCGCGCGACATCATCCGCTACATCGAGATGAATCTCGCTCTTCCGCCGTTCGACGACATCCAGGTTCGGAAGGCGCTCAACCTGGTGATCGACAAGGCCCTCATCCTCGGCGGTGCGGGCGGACCGCAGGCCGGGGAGCTCGCTGGCCACCTCGTCCTCGACAGCCTGGAGGACAACCTCCTGCTGTCGTATGACCCGTACCGCACCCCCGAGTCGCGCGGTGACCCGGAGGCCGCTCGGGCCGAGATGCGACTCTCGCAGTACGACACGGACGGCGACGGCCGATGCGACGATCCCGCCTGCGCGAACGTAGGCATGCTCACCTTCCGCCTGTCTGATGAGCAGGCTGACGTGGTTGTCGCGGGGCTCGCGGAGTTGGGCATCACGGCGAGCATCGAGGGCACGTTCCCGCCGGCGGACGTGATCGGCCCGTTCCACGACCCTGAGCAACGGTTCGGACTGCTGGCGGGTGGTCCATGGGCGAAGGACACGCTGAACGCGGCGCACTACTTCAGACCGGTCTTCGACAGCAGGTGGTCGATGTCAGACGACGTGACGAGCGGCAACATGGTCGGCGCGAGTCAGGAGCGGCTAGCGAGGTGGGGTTATCAGCCGATCGACCTGCCGAACGTCGACGACCGCATCGATGCCTGCGTCGCGTCGGTCGATCGCCTAACGCAGATCCGATGCTGGGCCAACCTCGATCAGTACCTGATGGAGAACGTGGTGCCGTGGGTCCCGCTTTTCTTCGAGAGCTACACCCGAACGGTCTCGAACCGGGTCGTGCACTACTCGTTCGACCAGTTCGCCGCCCAGCCTGCGCTCGACCAGATCAGCCTCGACCCTGCGGACTGACGCCTCGGCAAGTGGCGGGCTTCCGACGAATACGACGCGCGCCTACCCCTAGCAGCTCTCGGGCTTCTTCTCCTTCCTGGGCGCCCGCTTGAGCTGCCCTGACCGATCGGGCGCTTCGAACTCGGACCAGGGGTCGTAGTCGGGGTCGAGCGCCTCCTGCGGCGGACGATCGCCTTCTGGAACGTGCTGGAGGTTGACCCGGATACGCGTCCAGGTGGTGGAGCGCCCGCGCATGCTGTCGACGAGGACATCGGCCGGCTCGAGACTGCCGGCGGCGGCCGGCCAACGGCCCTTCCAGCGTTCGAGGCCAGCGAGCGCGTCATCCTTCTTCGCGGAGCGTGCGATCTCGATGACCGGGATCGAAGTGCGCCGGCGTCCGGTCGGTGTCGGCCTGGTGCCCGACCAGGAACGTCGCTCCCAGGGTGCCGGCCCCCGTATGCCGGCCTCCGGGTCGCCCTCCTTGACCGCACTCCGCCGCTCCGCCGCGACCTCCGGTGGCGGTCCGCCGTCCACACCGCGCCCCTGGTAGTCGGGGTCCGCGCGCCGCTTCCGTGACGGCATGACGCGCGGCGGCTCCCCCGCCTGCTTCGCATAGTGCGGCGGCCACGGGGCGTCTCCCAGACCCTCGCGTTCGTGTCGTTCCGAGAGTTCGAGGAGCGCGTCGAGTGAACCGACGGCCTCGTCGATCCCGGCTCCCGGGTCGCCGTTGCGTTCGTAGAGCGCCGGCACGGTGGCGATGGTGAAGTCGGCGGCCTCGACGGACGGCACGTCATCCCACGCGAGAGGCATCGAGACCCGCGCATCCGGCAAGGGGCGGACCGAGTAGACGGACGCGACCGTGCGGTCCTTGGCGTTCTGGTTGTAATCGAGGAAGACGCCGTGCCGCTCCTCCTTCCACCATTTGCTCGTGGCGATCGCCGGCGCGCGTCGCTCGACCTCGCGTGCGAGCGCCAGGGCCGCGCGACGGACCTCCGGGAACGTCCAGCGGCGCTGGATCCGAACATTCACATGGATGCCGCGCGAGCCGGACGTCTTGGGCCACCCGACCAGCCCGTGATCGGCGAGCACGTCACGCGCGACGAGCGCCACCTGTCGCACGTCGTCCCACGCCACGCCCGGTACAGGGTCCAGATCGACGCGAAGCTCGTCGGGATGATCGAGGTCATCCGCGCGGACCGGGTGCGGGTTCAGGTCGATGCAGCCGAGGTTGACGATCCACGCCAGCTGGGCTGGCTCGCGGATGACGATCTCGTGAGCCGTGCGCCCGGAGGGGAACGAGAGCTCGACGGTCTCGATCCAGTCAGGACGGTTGTCCGGGGCGCGCTTCTGGAAGAACGCCTCGCCGCCGGCACCGTTGACGAATCGCTTGAGCGCCATGGGCCGCCCCTCGACGCCGCGCACGGCTCCGTCGGCCACCGCCAGGTAGTAGCGGACCAGGTCGAGCTTGGTGAAGCCGGGACCGGGGAAGAACACCTTGTCCGGATTGGTGATCGTGACCTCGCGCGCGCCGACGGCGAGGACCTCGGTCTTGCGTGCCACCGACCGCCTCCCTCAGACCTGCGCCGAGCCCGGCGGGTGTCCCTCACGGCCGAAACGCGCGCGGTCGTCGACGAGCACCGTCCGCGCCCGGTCTCGATCGCGCCAGCCGCGGACCTCGACGCGCTTGTCCTCGAGGATCTTGTAGGTCTCGAAGAAGTGCTCGATCTCGCGCAGCTTGTGTGGTGAGACGGTCGCCAGGTCCTCGACGTGCTCGTAGAGCGGGTCGGCGATGGCCACGCAGAGGACCTTGAAGTCCTCGCCCTTCTCGTCGCGCATCTCCAGGCCGCCGACCGGCCGTGCCCAGACGCGACAGCCCGGGAACGTGGGCTCGTCGAGCAGGAGCATCGCGTCGGTATGGTCGCCGTCCTCGGCGCGCGTCGCGTCAACGAAGCCATAGTCGAAGTTGTAGTAGACGGCCGACGACAGGACCCGGTCCAGGCGGATGACGCCCGCCCGCTCGTCGTACTCGTACTTGTTGCGGCTGCCGCCGGGGATCTCGACGACGACCTCGATGATGTCGGGATACGCCGCGTGCGGGTCACGTGCCATGCCGGTGAGTCTAGGGTCGCGCCGCTAGACTCGAGGGGATGGACACGCTCGACGCCATCCGGACGCACCGGGCGGTCCGCCGCTTCCGGGCCGATCCGCTGCCGGATGAGGACGTCCAGCGCATCGTCGACGCCGGCCGCCGATCGGGCTCTTCGAAGAACACCCAGCGCTGGGCATTCATCGTCGTGCGCGATCGCGAGACCCTCCGGCGGCTGGCCGAGGTCGGCGACTTTGCCGGCCATCTCGCTGGCGCCGCCCTGGGCATCGCCCTCGTCACGCCGAAGCCGGGCCCCGGCGACCCGCACTCGATCATGTGGGATCTCGGGCGTTGCGCGCAGAACATGACGCTCGCCGCCTGGTCGCTGGGCATCGGCTCGGTGCCGGCGACGGTCTACCACCCAGAGTTCGCGCAGGGGATCCTGGGCTACCCGGACGACCGGTGGTGCGAGTACATCCTCAGCTTCGGCTATCCCGCCGATCCGACCGACATGACGCGACCGCCGAAGTCGGGCGGCCGCCGGGCGCTGGAAGACGTCGTCCATCAGGAGCGCTGGTAGCATCCTACCGCAGGGCCTTTCCCGGCGCCGTCACCCCTTCCGCAACGCGAAGACCGTGGCGCCCGCATCGAGCTCGATCCGCTGCGGGGTGCCGATGCCGGCGGCCGCGAAGAGCCTGTCGAAGCCGCGTCGCGTGAGCAGGCTCGTGCCCTGGTAGAGCTCGTCGAGCTGGTATCCCCAGAGCAGCTCACCCTGCGGCGTACGGTACTCATCCCAAGAAGTCGGCAGGCACCAGTCGAAGACGAGGAGCAGCCCTCCCGGTCGCACCGACCGCCAGGCGGACCGGAGCGCTTCCTCGGGTTCCGGGAGCTCGTGGACGACATCCTGGAAGTACGCCAGGTCGAACGTGTCCCGCCACTCCATCGACGCCGGGTCGTGCTCCTCGATCCGGATCCGGTCCTCGTGTCCTGCCTCGTGGACCCGCTCTCGCGCCCTGGCCAGCCACTCCGGGTCGAACTCGACCCCCACGCCGCGGGTCCCCGGGTAGGCAGCGGCCATCGCCACCAGCCAGCCGGCTGCGCCACAACCGACGTCCAGCACCTCCGCGTCGACGAGCTTCTCCACAAGATCCGGCAAAGCTGGGAGTACCTGCTCGAAGAAGAGGGTCGTGTCCTGTGCGTTGAGCTTCTCCACGGAGCGGTGGAAGCGTGCCGTTCGGTCGGGGCTGGGGCGGCCGGTGCGCAGGAAGTCGGTCATGCCGGTGTAGTCGAGGCTGGCGCCCACGCTGAAGATGAACTGCCCGCCGAGGAACTCCGGCCGGCTCTCGTCGAGGAGTACGTTCGCCAGGTCGGCGTCGATCCTGAATCGGTCGGCCGTGGGAGCGAGGTCGTCTTCGCGCGGGTCGCCTAGGACGAACCCGACATCGAGGAGCCCGTGGGCGAATGCCGCGCGCGCCCACCCCTCCACGCCGGGCTGGGCACAGGCCGCCGCTGCGGAGAGCTCGGTCGTCGTCAAGCCTGACGGGGAGTCATGCAGCGCCGCGATCAGGCCGGTCTCGAGCCCGAGGTAGATCAGCCAGCTTCGATAGAACCCGGCGAGGTCACCGAGGAGCTCGTCGAAGTGACGGTCGAGTGACACATGGGCATCGTACCCGTGCCGAGCGGACCCCCTATCCCGCCGCCAGCACGGCCTGGGCGAGGAGGCTCGTGGAGACGGCCACCGTGACGCTCGCGAGCGTGCCGAGCAGGTAATACTCCGCGAACTCGCGGTCGTCGAGCTGCTTGAACCGAGCGAGGGTCTTGGCGGCGATGACGAGCCCGATCGAGGCCACGGCGCCGGCGAGCACGAGGGCACAGATCAGCAGGCGCTCGAGGACGCCGATCACCGCACCCACCTTTGCGGCAGAGGGGCGGGTCGCATCGGCCGGGCCGCGCGGCGGGCGGACCAGGGTCGCCACGAGGAGCGAGGCCGCGCGAACGTTGACGATGAGCAGCGACGCGAGAACGACGCCGCCCAGGATCGTCCGATGGAAGCCGGCGGGATCCGTGCCCGCGAGTGCTCGACCGGCCTCAGCCGCGAACCCGAGTGGCACGGCTGACGAGAGCAGGAGTGCCCAGGCGATCACGAGCAGCGCGAGGTGCGCGAGCTGGTCGAGGACGAACAGCGCGCCGGGGACCGCGGTCCACTGTCGGTCGAAGGTGGGCCCCGTCGCCGCCTCCTCGGCGGTGGCATCCTCCCCTGCCGTGACGGGCTCTGCGCGCCGCGTCAGGACGATCTTCGCGCGGTCGATGGCGAAGTGTCCGATCGCTGTCACCGTTGCGTAGAGGAACCCCTGGATCCCGAAGGAGAGCACCACCGGCACGAGCAGTGCTGCGACGACCGCGACATGGACGCCCAACGCGCGCCACGCATCGGGCCCGTCCCCGAACTTGCGGGTCGCGATGCCATCGGTCTGCAGGACGAAGTCGGCGACGAGGTGTGCCAGCAAGAGCCAGGCGAGGATGAGGATCGGGTCTGCGATCATGCCTGCGCGCGTCCCAGCCCGGACGCCCAGAGCGCGCGGGTGGTCATGAGCAGGCGCTCAAGCGAACGGACGTCCGCGCGGCGGAAGGCGACCGACACGGTAGCCCGGGTGACGACCAGCCGGTCGGCGATGTCCGACTGGCGGAGGCCATCGACGAGGGCAAGCCGCGCGATGAGCCGCTGGCGGTCCGTCAGCCGCACGAGCATCGATCCGAGCACGGGAGCTGTGCCATCGAGGAGCGCGTCGGTCTCTGCGTCACCGGTCTTCACCAGGAGAGTCTCCCTCCGCCGGCGTGCCAGCTCGATGGTCACACGCGCATCGATGAATGCCGGGCCCGTCCGTCTGGTCGCGCTGCCGCGACCGGGCTCGACCGTTCCGGCCGCGACCGCCCAGCGCATCTCCGGGGCGACGTCCCTTGGCCGCAACGCACCGCGCATGACCGCGTCGAATGGGTCGGCTGCCAGGCGGAGCAGTCCCTGCATCTCGTCACCCTGGGTGAACTCGAACGCCGCGAGCCTTCGGGCACCGTACGCGGCGTCGAGCTCGGCACAGAGGCTCTCCAGCCAACGCGCCGTGCCCAGACGGCGCCGCGAGCGCACCACGTCGCCGAAGATCACGATCCCACGGGCGTCGCCTGACATGCACGGAGGCTAACCGGCGTACTTGTAGCTGTCAACGGCTAAGCGATGCACTAGTAGCCGCCAACGGCTACTGTCGCTCTTGACCGGGAGACGGCAGCGGCGGGCAGCGGATGGGCTGGTCCTGCCGGTACCCCAGCAGGTAGTCGGCCTGGATGAGCGTGTGGAGCTGGCTCGTGCCCTCGTAGATCACGGCTGCCTTGGCGTTGCGCAGGTAACGCTCGACCGGATACTCGTTCGAGTAGCCGTACGCGCCATGTATCTGGATCGCGTCGAGCGCGCACGCGACGGCGTGGTCCGTGCAGTACCACTTGGCGAGGCTCGTCTCGCGGGTGTTCCGGATCCCGCGGTCCTTCAGCCATGCCGCCTGCCGGCAGAGCAGCCGGCCGGCCTCGATGCCGGCGCCCATACGGGCGATCATCTGCTTGACGAGCTGGTGCCGCCCGATCTCCTTACCGAACGTCCGGCGCTCGTGGGCGTACGCAAGCGATGCGTCGAGGCACGCCTGCGCGAGCCCCACGGCGCCGGTCGCGACGGTGTAGCGCCCCTGGTCGATGGCGCTCATGGCGATGGTGAACCCCTCGCCTTCCTCGCCGAGCCGGTGCTCGGCGGGGACGCGGACGTCGTCGAGGAAGAGCGATCCGGTGTTGCCGGCGTGGATGCCCAGCTTGCCCTCGATCGACGCCGTCGAGAACCCGGACATTCCCCGCTCGAGCATGAAGGCGGTGATGCCCTTGTGGCCGCGCGACCGGTCGAGCGTCGCGAAGACCAGGAAGTGGTCGGCAACGTCGGCAAGGCTTATCCAGAGCTTCGAGCCGTTGAGGACGTAGTCATCGCCGTCGCGCCGCGCCGTCGTCTGGAGGCTCGCCGCGTCAGTGCCGGCGCCCGGTTCGGTGAGCCCGAACGTGGCCAGCTTCTCGCCCCGCGCCTGGGGTACCAGCCATCGCTGCTTCTGGGCTTCCGTACCCCACTGGAGGAGCGCCAGCGAGTTGAGCCCGACGTGGACCGACATCGCCACACGGAACGCGGTGTCGACCCGCTCCAGCTCTTCGCACAGGATCCCGAGGCTCGTGTAATCCATGCCTGCACCGCCGTACGCCTCGGGGATGGGCGCGCCGAGGAAGCCCAGCTCCCCCATCCGGGCGAAGACCTCGCGATGCACTTCGTGCTTCTCGTCCCACTCGCGGATATGCGGCGCGATCTCCGCCGCGGCGAAGTCGCGCACGCTCGCTCGCACCAGGAGGTTCTCCGGCGTGAGCGCGAGGTCGAAGGTCGTCATCGGCTCCCTGTAGGTCAGCCCGCCCCGAGGGCGTCGAGGAAATACGGCAGCATGCGGTGCCACGATGACCAGTCGTGGTCGACATCGTGACCCCAATAGTCGAACCAGGCCGGGATCCGCTTGGCTTCGAGTATCCGTTGGAGCTCGCGGGTGTCAGCGAGGCACGGGTCCTCCCACGCGCCCTGGCCGACGGCGAAGACCATGCGGCTCGCGCGGTACCTATCGAGATACCACCGATCGTCGAGGCCGGGCAGGAAGTCGAGCGGGCTGTTGAAGTAGAACGCTTCGTCGACCTCACCGTCGTCGCTGCCCGGCGGTCGATAGACGCCGGAGAGCGCGATGACCCCATCGAACCGGTCGGGGTGGCGGAAGAACAGGTTGGCCGCGTGGTAGCCGCCCATGCTGCAACCCATCGACCAGAGCGCCGGCCGGCCGGACCGCTGCTGGATGAAGGGTGTCAGCTCGTCGGCGAGGTAGCGGTCGAACGCCTCGTGGCGGCGGCCACGAGCGGGAAGCGTCACTGAGCGGTCCGCCCACGACTGCCGGTCGATCCCGTCAACCGCGAAGAGCCTCACACGGCCGGCCTCGATGAGCGGCCCGAGCGCGTCGACCATACCGAAGCCCTCCAGGTCCCAGACGCGCCCGCCGAACGACGGGAACCCAAGGAGCGGCTGGCCGGCGTGGCCGTACTCCCGGCACTCCATCTCCTCATCGAGCACGGGACTCCACCAGGTGTGTGTCTCGACCTGCATCAGGCCGCGCGCTGGATGGCAGCCGCGGCTCCCAGGATCGGGTCCAGGTCCGGGTCGCGCAACAGGTACCCGTAGCTGCCCATGGCCGCCGCGAACACGTCCTCCATCCGCTGGTGGTGGACGATCATCGGCGCGAACTCGGCGAGCACCGCTTCATGCGACATGGCATAGCGGCGATGCGCCTTGCGCCCGACGTAGACGCAGTAGAAGCGGTGGCTGGGCACCTCTTCGGACGTCCCGTGGACCACGAGATGCGCCCAGGCGCGGTGGAAGTCGATGTCGTTCGCGTAGTTGACCATGTCGGTCGTCATCCCTCCCGCCGGCCGCATGTTGACCTCGAGAGCGACGAGGCTGCCGTCATCGAGGCGGAAGAACTCGAAGTGGAAGGGCCGTTCGCGCACACCGAAGGCCCGTGCCACCGCACGCCCGGCCTCCGCGAGATCCTCGGGCACCCCGCGAGCCACGTAGTAGTGGATGTCGACCCCGAGGTTGACCGATTCCATGACCCCCGTGCCGTACACGAGCGTCGTCTCCAGCACGACGTTCCCGTCTCGATCGGCCAGGCCGTCGAAGGTCACGATGCGGCCGGGGATGAGCTCCTCGAGGAGGTATTCGGTCGGCGGCTTGTCGGCAAGGTATGCATGAAGGTCCGCGTCATCGCCGATCCGATAGGTGCGCGCAGCACCGACGCCAACGTCGGGCTTCGCGACGATCGGATAGCCGACCTCCCGCACGAACGCGCGCGCCTGTTCCGGTGTCCGACACACCCGGCCGGCCGCCACCCGTATCCCGGCGCGCTTGAAGAGCCGCTTCATCCGCGACTTGCGCTTGATGCGGTCGATGTCCTCCACACGGATGCCCGGGATGTTGAAGTCGCTGCGAAGCGCGGCCTCGGTCTCGAGCCAGTACTCGTTGAGCGAGTCGATCCGGTCGAGCTTTCCATGGCGATGTGTGAAGTGGCCGAGCGCACGCACGAGCGACCCGTATGCGTGGAGGTCATCTACACGGTAGTAGTCGGTCAGCGCGCGGCGCAGCTCCGGGCGAAGGTCCTGTTGCGACACATCGGCGATCCCCAGGACCGATGCGCCGGCGTCACGGAGCGCGGCGCAGTACCGCCAGAAGTCAGGCGGGAAGTGCGGCGAGAGGAAGACGACGTTCATCGGCGGCGCTCACGGGCAGAGGAGGATACCCGCGACCCGAGCGGAGCGGACATGAGAACGCCGCCGGGCGGGCGACCCGGCGGCGTTTCGGATGTGCGG
>JACCXQ010000275.1 GCA_013696945.1 Chloroflexota bacterium
GCCATACCGGGTCGTTCATCCACAGATATGGACTGAGTCCCTGGCCACGTTCGAGGTCCCGGACGCCCCGCTCCCGACGGGGGTGGCGGTGACGCCGATCGGTTCGGAACACGACATCGGTTCACAAGAAGCTGGGCGCTCCTCGTGAACGAGTCCCAGCTTCTCGAGGCCTACAACCACCTCAAGCGCCGGTATGAAGGCGGGGATGTCGTCGCCTACGAGGCTGCCAAGTCGGCCTTCTTCGCGGAGCTCCTGGGCCGATGACGACTGGGCGGCGGCCCCGGCCCGCGTCGTCGTAGGGCTGAACGGTGCGTTCAGGGTGACCATCGTCCGGGTCCTGGCCATGGGCGACCAGATGGCACACTAGGCGCACCCGCCCCTCCCCGCCGGAGATGAAACGAATGCCGTTCGCCCCTCGCCGCTCGCCTTCCCGCCGACGCGCGCTCCGCGTGTTGCTTGCCACGTCGATCGCGGCGGGCACCCTTGCCGGTGTCCTGGCATCGCCAGTGGCCGCTACCCATGTGTCGCTGGTGAAGAGCGGCTTCGCGAGCCCGGTCTTCCTGACCCACTCCGGTGACAGCCGACTCTACGTGGTGGAAAGGCGCGGCGTGATCAAGGTGCGCGGTACGGACTACGTGTGGCGGATCTTCCTGAACATCGACGGTCGCGTAATCAACGGCGGGAGCGAGCAGGGCCTTCTTGGCCTGGCCTTCCATCCCGACTACAACAACTCGGCCGCCTGGGGTTACCGGCGCTTCTACGTCAACTACATCAACAACAGCGGCGACACGCAGATCGCCGAGTATCTGCGCCACAAGGACACGCGCAACGACGCGCTCGAGGGTACCGAGCGCCGGCTCCTCAGGATCGACCAGCCCTATTCCAACCACAACGGCGGCTGGCTGGGCTTCGGCAAGGACCGCTATCTCTACGCTGCGATGGGCGACGGCGGAAGCTCGGGCGATCCGGCGGAGCGCGCGCAGGACAAGGGCAGCCTGCTGGGCAAGATCCTGCGAATCATCCCGAACGCCTCGACCACCGGCTACACCAGCCCGGCCACGAACCCCTTCGCGGGCGACACCCCCGGCGACGGACGAATCTGGGCACTCGGCCTCCGGAACCCGTGGCGCGTCTCCCACGACCGACTCACGGGCGACATCTGGATCGGCGACGTCGGCCAGAACCGCCAGGAGGAGATCGACCGCTCGCTCGCGAACGACGGCGGGACGGGCGCCGGCTGGGGCGTCAACTACGGCTGGGATCGCTGGGAAGGTCGGCTCGTCTATGAAGGCTCCGGAAGCCGGACCGGATACCGCTTCCCGATCGCCGTGTACAGCCGGTCGAACGGCAACTGCGCGGTGACCGGCGGCTACGTCTCGCGCCGCAGCGGCGCCACCACCCTCGCCGGAAGGTACGTCTTCGGTGACTACTGCAGCGGTCGCATTTGGTCGATCAGCGCCGGCTCGCCGGACAACTACGAGACGCCGAAGCTGGAGTACGACACCTCGTACAACATCAGCTCCTTCGGCGAGGACGCGAGCGGACGGCTCTACGTGGTGGACCTGAACGGGTCCGTCTACCGCCTCAACGGCACGTAGGAAGCGCCCGAAATGAACCGCATCGGGCGGCAGGCGGCGCTGGCCCTGCTGGCGACGACCCTGCTGGCATCGCTGCTTGCCTCGCCCGTCGCGGCGGCCGAGCCCAGCTTCACCGCGGGCGTCGTCCAGTCGGGCCTGACCGTGCCCTGGGACATCGCATTCGTGCCGGACGGCCGGATGATCGTGACGGAGCGACCAGGCCGGGTGCGCGTCTACGCGGATGGCAACCGGAACGCCGCCCTCCTGCGCACTACCACGATCGCGAGTGTCCGGGCCGAGGGAGAGGCGGGCCTCATGGGCGTCGCGGTCGATCCTGACTTCTCCACTCGACCCTACCTCTACCTGTGCGCCTCGCGGCAGGTCGACGGGACGTGGCGCAACCAGGTGCTGCGCTATCGGCTGCTCGGTGACAGCACCCTCAGGTTCGACGGCTATGTGATCCGCTGGAACATGATCGCCGCGTCCATCCACAACGGCTGTGCCGTTGAGATCGGCCCGGACAGCATGGTCTACGTCTCGATGGGCGACGCTGCACAACCCGGCCTGGCCCAGGACAGTGCCAGCAACAACGGCAAGATCCTCCGTGCCACGCGTCAGGGCGGCATCCCCGCCGACAATCCGGTCTTCCCGGGACAGACGAAGCCCTCATACGTCTGG
>JACCXQ010000083.1 GCA_013696945.1 Chloroflexota bacterium
ACGGAGCACGGCCGAGCGAGCCATCCACTGGTAGTAACGCCGTCCGGAGTGGGCATATGGCCCGTACAGCTTCGAATCAGGGAAATGCCGCATCAGCCACTGGAACAGCGACGCGTGGTCCGTGTGCATACGGAGGGTGATCTGCGGCTGGCGCCCGTCGCCGCCGAAGTGGCCCTCGCCCACCAGCACACCCACCAGGAAGCCAGCGTCGAACTGGGAGATGGACTCCTGGGTCTCGCTTCTGCTGCCGGCTCGCGGGTGGTCCCCCGGCTCATCAGGGAGGTCGACGCGGAACGATCCGTCCAAGGCGGACTGTCCTCCTTCGTCGCGGATGGGAGTCGTTCAGTTCGAGCAGCAGATCCCGTCCACCGACCGGGGGCCGGCAGGCCGGCGGCAGCAGCCACACCTCTGCCCGATGAGGCAGTTCCTCGTTGTTTCACCGTAAGGTAACACGTGAAACATCCCCTCTCGACGCTCCCTCGGGCCGAGCTGGGCAGAGATCTGCGGATAAGGGGTCTCAGCGACAGTCAACGACCTTGAAGGGGCGCCTCACGAACAGGCGGAGGAACCCCGAGTCGGCTAGAATCGAGGCACGTGGATGCGATCCGATACGGCGCGTAGGTTGGGCGAGGTCATCGCCTGCGCGAACCAAAAGGGAGGCGTCGGCAAGACCACCACGGTGGTCAGTCTTGCGTCCTATCTCGCCATCGGCGGCAAGCGCGTACTTATCGTCGATCTCGATCCACAGGGCAATGCGACGAGCGGCATGGGGATAGACCGCGACCGCCTCGTTGGCTCCGTTTACGACGTCCTGGTGGGGAGCAGGTCCGCGGACGAAGTCGTTGTCGGGACAGCGATCCCGGGCTTGTCGATCGTCCCTTCGACGCGTGAGCTCGCCGGGATAGAGGTGGAGCTGGTCGCCATGGGAGGAAGAGAGCGCCGGCTGGAGCGTGCGCTCGCGGATGGGTCAGCACCGTTCGACTACGTGCTCCTCGACTGCCCACCGTCGCTAGGGCTCCTGACGATCAACGGTCTGACCGCCGCGGACAGCGTGCTGGTGCCCATCCAATGTGAGTACTACGCCCTGGAGGGGCTCAGCCAACTTATGTCGACGATCGACCTGGTCCGTGAGCATCTGAACCCATCGTTGGCGCTGAAAGGCGTGGTCCTGACCATGTTCGATGGCCGCACGACGCTTTCCGCCGATGTCACGGCGGAGGTCAGGCGCCACCTGGGCACGCGCGTCTTCTCGACCATCGTCCCACGAAGCATCCGCCTCGCCGAAGCGCCGGGCTATGGCAAGCCCATCGCCCTCTACAGCCCCGAATCGCGTGGCGCGCAGGCGTACCGAGCCGTGGCTGCGGAACTCGTCGAGCGTGATGCCATCGCACGTGCGGCGGTGCCCGTCGCCCCGATCTGGGCGACCACACCATGACCGCCGAGATGCGTCGGTCCAGCGGCGGCCTTGGGCGTGGGCTTTCGGCGCTCATCCCGGTGATGGCCGACGAGCGGCCGCGTGACATCGCCATCAGCGAGATCCGTCGGAACCCGCTCCAGCCGCGCCAGCGGTTCGACGAGGCCGAGCTTGCAGGGCTCGCCGCGAGCATCGCGGAGCACGGCATCCTGCAGCCGGTGCTCGTCACCCAGGTCCCGGGCGGCTACGAGCTGGTCGCCGGTGAGCGGCGGGTCCGCGCGGCCGAGTCGGCCGGGCTCACGCGGGTCCCTGCAGTGATCCGCACCGTTGGGCACCAGGAGAAGCTGGCTCTGGCGCTTGTCGAGAACCTGCAGCGCTCCGATCTCAACGCGATCGACGAGGCGCACGCCTTCCGCCGGCTCTCCGATGAGTTCGGGCTGACCCAGGAACAGATCGCGGCGCGCGTCGGGCGTTCCCGCCCGGCCATCACCAACACGCTGCGACTCCTCGATTCGTCGCCGGCTGTCCAGTCAGCCATCGGAGACGGGAGCATCACCGAAGGCCACGGCCGTGCCATCGCGTCACTCCCCGACCATGCCTCCCAGGATCAGTTGCTCGCGATCGTGATCGCGCGCGGGCTGTCTGTTCGGCAGACCGAGGCACTCGCCCGAGCGGGGCGGGCCTCCCCGGCACGAGGAAGCCGCGCATCGTCGCCATCGCGGACGGACCGGCGCGACGCGGAGGTCGACCGGCTCGAGACGGGCCTCCGGACCGCGCTCGGCACGAAGGTCACGGTCACGCCGGCTCGCCGCGGCGGCCGAATCACCATCGAGTACTACGACGCCGACGATCTGGGCCGGATCTACGACCGCCTGGCGGGCCCGCCCCGGTGACCGAGACACTCCGTCGCACGAGTGAAGTGCCCGCCGACGGGAATGGGCGCAGCCGCGCGCGAGCGGCAGCGGGCGGGTACACCGCTGAGAGCATCCAGGTCCTCGAAGGGCTGGAGGCGGTTCGTCGGCGGCCCGGCATGTACATCGGATCGACCGACGGCCGCGGTCTGCATCACCTGGTCTGGGAAGTCGTGGACAACTCGATCGACGAGGCCATGGCCGGTCATGCCACTCGCATCGAGGTGCGGATCCAGTCCGATGGGAGCCTTCTCAACCGTGATGACGGTCGGGGGGTGCCGGTCGGCCGGCAGAAGCAGACGGGCCGTGACGCGCTCGAGGTCGTGCACACCGTGCTGCACGCGGGTGGGAAGTTCGGCGGCGGCGGCTACAAGGTCTCCGGGGGTCTACACGGAGTCGGCGTCAGCGTGGTCAACGCCCTGTCCGAGTGGCTGCGCGTCGAATCAGCGCGCGACGGGAAGGTCTGGGGGCAGGACTACGCGCGGGGGGCACCCACGGGACCGGTCCGCGCCCTCGGCCCATCCAACGGGCGCCACGGCACCACGACGGTCTTCAAGCCGGACCCGGAAGTGTTCGAGACGCTCGATTTCGGCTTCGACACCATCGCCCAGCGGCTACGCGAGTCGGCGTACCTCAACAAGGGCATCTGGATCTCGCTCGCCGACGAGCGCGCGCAACCCGCAAGAGAACGCTCGTTCTATTTCGAAGGCGGGCTTGTCAGCTTCGTGCGCCACCTCAACAAGGACAAGGATGCGCTCCACCCACGGCCGATCTACATCGAGCGCCGTGAGGGGCCGACGGCCATCGAGGTCGCGCTCCAGTACAACGACAGCTTCAGTGAGACCGTGCTGGCGTTCGCGAACAACATCAACACCGTCGACGGCGGCACCCACGTAACGGGCTTCCGGGCCGCACTGACCACCTCGCTCAACGATTGGGCGCGCCGGCAGGGGATCATCAAGGACTCGAGCGGCAACCTCTCGGGCGACGACGTCCGCGAGGGACTCACCGCGGTGATCAGCGTCAAGCTCGTCGAACCCCAGTTCGAGGGCCAGACGAAGGCAAAGCTCGGCAACGCGGAGGTCAAAGGGCAGGTCCAGGGCGCGGTCGCCGAGGGGATCGCCCAGTACCTCGACGAGAACCCCGGCGACGGGCGGCGGATCATCGAGAAGTCGCTCACTGCCGCACGCGCGCGTGAAGCGGCCCGCAAGGCCCGCGATCTCGTCATCCGCAAGAGCGCACTCGAGGGCTCGGCCCTTCCCGGGAAGCTCGCTGACTGCCAGGAGCGCGACCCGGAGCGAAGCGAGCTCTACATCGTGGAGGGGGATTCGGCCGGTGGGTCGGCCAAGCAGGGCCGCGACCGCCGTTCGCAGGCCATCCTGCCGATGTTCGGGAAGATGCTCAACGTCGAGAAGGCGCGACTTGACAAGGTCCTCTCGAGCGAGAAGATCCGGCCCCTCATCATCGCTCTGGGGACGGGCATCGGGGAGACCTTCGACCTGGCGAAGCTCCGCTATCACAAGGTCATCCTGCTCGCCGACGCGGACGTGGACGGAGCACACATCCGCACCCTGCTGATGACGTTCTTCTACCGGAACATGCCCGACATCGTGGACAACGGGCATCTCTACATCGCTCAACCGCCCCTCTTCCGGATCAGCACCGGGAAGGTCACGCACTACGCCCGTGACGAGCGTGAACGGGATCGCATCGTCAAGGAGATGAAGGTCAAGAACCTGACCGTGCAGCGGTTCAAGGGGCTCGGCGAGATGAACGCCGAGCAGCTGTGGGAGACCACGATGAACCCCCAGACGCGCACGTTGCTCCAGGTCAATACGGACAACGCAGCCGAAGCCGACCACATGTTCACCACGCTGATGGGCGAGAAGGTCGCGCCGCGGAAGGACTTCATCAAGGCAGAGGCCCGCAAGGTCCAGAACCTTGACGTCTGAGGTCACCGCGCGTGCCCGCGCTTTCGTGGAGGAGCATCTTCCGGAGGCTCGCGGCCTGGGCGAAGCCCTCGCCGAGCTCATCGACGATCCCGAAGCGTTCGTGGCGGCCCTTGCGGCCGGCCTGGAAAGGCTGAGCGACCCGCCATACGCACAGGAGCAGGAGCGCGTGGCGCCGGGCTCCGGCGCCGTGATCGGCGTCCGCTGGCCGCTCTGGCGCGCCGTGGCACGCCAGCTGCGCGGGCCGCTCGCCGGGTCGAGCTCCGCTTCGGCGATCTGGCTGGCGCAGCGGCTCGTGACGTCGCCGGTGAGAGAGATCCGGCTCTTCGCCACCGTGGCGCTGGAGCGGAGCCTGCCCGATGACCCGGAGCGGAGCTGGCAGGTCATCCGCCAGCTTGGCCGCGCCGCGAACGACTGGATCAGCGTCGACGCGATGGCCGACCTGGTCGCTCGCGGCATCCTGCTCGAGCCGTTCCGGTGGGCGGAGTTGGAGCAGCTCGTCTACTCGACCGATCCCTGGGAGCGCCGGCTCATCGGCGCCACCGTCGCCCGGATGCCGTTCCAGGTCCCGCGGACGCGGCGAACGTCGCTCGACGGGACACGGGGCCTGGAGCTCATCGCGGCCCTCATCGGTGACGCCGACCCGAACGTCCAGAAAGCACTCTCGTGGGCGCTCCGCGAGTGGACGCAGGTCGATGATCAGGGTGTCGAGGCGCTCCTCGAGGCGGAGACCGATCGCGCCGCGCGCACTGACGACGGGCACCGTGCCTGGGTCATCCGGGACTCGCTCCAGGCCATGCCGGCCCCCGTCGCGAACCGTATGCGCGCGCGGCTGGCCGGTGTGCGGAGGCGGCCGGGCGCACCGTCCACCAGTCGCGCCTTTGCGGATGCCACGGGATTCGTCTCGTCGCTCGACCGCGCCGATGAGGCGATCTCGCGCCAGGGTGAACGCATGGCGGGGGCGCCGCGATGACGGACGAGATGATCCAGCGGATCATCCCCGTGCCCATCGAGGACGAGCTTCGCGTCGCGTACCTGGACTACGCGATGAGCGTCATCGTGAGTCGCGCGCTGCCGGACGTCCGCGATGGGCTGAAGCCCGTCCACCGGCGGATCCTCTACACGATGAACGAGATGAACCTCACGTCGGGGTCGGCGTACCGGAAGTGCGCAGCGATCGTCGGCGAGGTGATGGGCAAGTACCACCCGCACGGTGACGTGGCGCTCTACGACGCGCTCGTCCGGCTCGCACAGGATTTCTCGCTGCGGTACCCACTCGTGGACGGGCAGGGCAACTTCGGGTCGGTCGACGGGGACCCGCCTGCCGCGATGCGCTACACGGAAGCGCGGATGACCGCGATCGCCTCGGAGCTGCTGGCGGACATCGAGAAGGACACGGTCGAGTTCGTCGAGAACTACGACGGGTCGCGGATGCAGCCGTCCGTCCTGCCGGCGAAGCTGCCGAACCTGCTGATCAACGGCTCGGCGGGGATCGCCGTCGGCATGGCCACGAACATCCCGCCGCACCATCTCGGCGAGGTTGCCCGCGCGACCATCGCGCTCATCGACGATCCGGACCTGACCAACGACCAGCTCTGTGAGCACGTCCAGGGGCCGGATTTCCCCACCGGCGCCACGATCTTCCGCTTCGATGAGCGCCGGAACCCGGTCACGGGGCAGAAGGAGCGCATCGACGCCATCCGCGACCTCTACGCGCACGGGCGTGGCCGGGTCGTGATGCAGGCGCAGGCCGCGTTCGAGGAGACGCGCAGCGACCGGATGGCGATCGTGGTCACCGAGCTGCCGTACCAGGTCAACAAGGCGGCGCTCGTCGAGAAGATCGCCGACCTCGTCACGACCAAGAAGATCGACGGCATCGCCGATCTGCGGGATGAATCGGACCGCGATGGCATGCGCCTGCTCATCGAGTGCAAGCGCGACGCCAACCCCAGATCGGTGCTCAACAACCTCTTCAAGCACACGCCGCTGCAGCTGGCGTTCAACGCGAACATGGTCGCGCTGGTCGACGGGCAGCCTCAGACGCTGCCGCTGAAGCAGATCCTCCAGCACCACATCGACTGGCGGCGCGAGGTGGTGCGACGCCGGACGGAGTTCGACCTCCAGAAGGCACGCGATCGGGCGCACATCCTCGAAGGGCTCAAGATCGCCCTCGACAACCTGGACGCCGTCATCCGCACGATCCGGGAGTCGGCCGACGTCGATACGGCGCGCGCCAACCTGATCACCCGCTTCACGCTGAGCGAGATCCAGGCCAACGCCATCCTGGAGATGCAGCTCCGCCGCCTCGCGGCGCTGGAGCGCAAGAAGATCGAGGACGAGTACCTGGCCGTGATCCAGCTCATCGCCGAGCTGGAGGACATCCTCGCCAATCCCAGCCGCGTGATGCGCATCATCGCCGAGGAGCTCGCCGAGCTCGATCGCAAGTACGCGGGTGAGCGCCGGACGCGGATCGCGGAAGACGCGACCCGCGAGCTCTCCGACGAGGACCTCATCGCCGACGAGGACGTGGTGGTCACGGTGTCGGGGCGCGGCTACATCAAGCGGCAACCGCTCGCCACGTACCGGCGCCAGGCACGCGGCGGCAAGGGCATCATCGGGGCACGTACCGTCGAGGAGGACGCCCTCGCGCATCTCCTCGTCGCGAACACGCACGACTGGGCACTGTTCTTCACGAACCGCGGCCGGGTGTTCAGCTCCAAGGTCCATGCCGTGCCGGATGCCGCGCGCACGGCAAAGGGCATCCCGATCATCAACCTCGAGGGCGTGCAGGTCGAGTCGGGCGAGCGGGTGCTCGCCGTGATCACCATCCCGAACTTCGAGAAGGGCCACAACCTGGTCATGGCAACGGTCCGCGGGATCGTCAAGAAGACGCCCATCGAGCAATTCGAGAGGGTCCGAAGCACCGGCATCCGCGCCATCACCGTCGCCGAGGTCGACGCCCTTGCCTGGGTGGCCGTCTCATCCGGGAAGGACGACGTGGTCCTCGCGACCGCGCTCGGTCGGATCGCCCGCTTCAACGAGTCGGAGGTGCGAGCCATGGGGCGGGACGCCGCCGGAGTCATCGGGATCCGCCTGGCCAATAGCGCGGATCGCGTGGTCGGGATGGGCGTCGTCCAGCCCGATGACCACATCCTCGTGCTGACCGAGACCGGCCGCGGCAAGCGGGTCGCGCTCAGCGAGTTCCGTCGCAAGCACCGCGGCAGCCAGGGTGTCCGTCTCATCCCGCTCGAAGGGGCCAAGACGGGTGGTGTCGCCGCCGTCCAGCTGGTGTCGGAGAAGGACGAGGAGCTGTTGCTGATCAGCGCCGCCGGCCAGGTCGTGCGCACGGACGTGATGAGCGTGAGCCGGCAGAGCAGCTCCGCCCGGGGCGTCATCGTGATGCGGCTCAACGAGGGCGACGAGGTGGCCGGCATCGCTGTCTTCCGGCAGGGGCTGGCGGAACAGCGCACCATCGACCACAATGACGCTCCCGATCTCGACGGGGAGAGCGGGCACTGACGGAGCTGCGGTGACTCCACGAAATAGCGACGGTCGGCGGTGACCGCCTTCGGGGTCCGCGATCCGGGACGGGCCGGCGAGCAGATCTCCCTCTACACGGGTAACGCGAATCCCGCCCTCGCACGGAAGATCGCGCGCTATCTGGGCGTGCCCCTCGGCCGCTGCGAGGTGTTCGAGTTCGCGAACGAGAACATCTTCGTCAAGATCCTCGACAACGTCCGCGAGCGCGACGTCTTCCTCATCCAGCCGACCTGCTCCCCGGTACAGAAGTCGATCATGGAGCTGCTGATCATGATCGACGCCTTCAAGCGCGCAAGCGCGGGGCGGATCACCGCGGTCGTGCCGTACTACGCCTACGGACGCTCGGACAAGAAGGACCAGCCGCGCGTCCCGATCACGGCCCGTCTCATCGCCGACATGATCAGCGTCGCCGGCGCCGACCGCGTGCTGACCGTCGACCTGCACCAGGGCCAGATCCAGGGCTTCTTCAACATCCCGGTCGACGAGCTGACGGCGGTCACGATGCTTTCGAACTACTTCATCAGGAAGCAGCTCGAGGACACGGTCGTGGTGACCGATCTGGGCTACGCCAAACGGGCGCGCACGTTCGCCGAGCTCATAGACGCGCCGCTGGCGATCATCGAGAAGCGGCGTGTCGGCAACTCCGACCGCGCCGAGCTGCTCAATGTCATCGGCGACGTGCGCGGGCGCCGAGCGATCGTCGTCGACGATGAGATCGTCACGGCCGGGACGCTCATGGAGATGGTCCGCGCCCTCGAGCGTGAAGGGGTGAGCGAGATCTACGCGTGCGCCACGCATGGCGTGCTGCCCGATCCGGCCATCGATCGCATCCGTGAGTCGGCCCTTGCGGAGGTCGTCATCACCGACACGATCCCGCTCCCGCCGGCCAAGAACCTGGAGCGCATCAAGGTCCTCTCGATCGCGCCACTCATCGGCGAGGCGATAAGCCGGATCCACTACGGCGAATCGGTCGGTGCGCTGTTCGCGAGCGAGATGCAGCTCGTGTCGGAGATGCTCCTCTGGGACGAGGAGGAGCAGCAGCAAGAGCACGACGACGATCCCTTTCGCGAGCGGACCGAGCGTGGCGTAGCCGCGCCCGCACCCTCGGGCGCCTGACGGTAGGCTGAGTACCGATGAGCCTGAAGCTCCACCGCCCCACGCCCGACGGACTCGAACCGAGCCCGGTCGAGACGGACACGCGCGACTGGCGCGTGCAGCTCCGGTCGCGCCGCTGGCAGCCAGCGAAGCTCGAGAATCCCGAGATCCCGGGAACTAGCCCGCTGTTGGCGGTGCTCTTCTTCGTCGGCCTCGGTGCCCTGACATTCGTGGCGCTGCTCATCGGGTACGGCAGCGGCTTCTGGGGCTGACCGCTCCCGGTCGCGGCCGCCGCCGTGAAGGCCGCTCGGACACCCGCGCTATCCTTCCCGTCCCATGCGCAGCATCTTCTCCCGCCTCGTCGGCGGCTCCAACGAAGCCCATCTGGGGCGCCTCCGTCCGATCGTCGAACGCATCAACGAGCTCGAGCCACACTTCGAGGCGCTTAGCGACGAGGAGATCAACGCCGAGATAGCCGCTCTGCGCGCCGAGATGCAAGAGGAAGCGGCACCGAGCGAGCCTGACGAGGAAGAGCGCACCACCACCGACATGGCGCGCCGCCGCGATCTTCGCCGGGCCCGCGAGAAGGAGGATCTCGACCACCTCCAGGGCCTCCTGGACGACGCGCTGCCCGAGGTCTTCGCCGCCGCGCGTGAGATCAGCCGCCGGAAACTCGGGATGCGGCCGTTCGACGTCCAGCTGATGGGCGGGATCGTCCTCCACCAGGGGAAGATCTCGGAGATGAAGACCGGCGAGGGCAAGACCCTCGTCGGGCCGCTGGCCGCGGCACTCAACGCGATGTCCGGCCGGGGCGTCCATGTCGTGACCGTCAACGACTACCTTGCGAAGCGCGACCCGCAGTGGATGGGGCCCATCTTCCACGGGCTCGGGCTCTCGGTCGGGGTCATCCAGCACGACAGCGCGTTCATCTTCGACCCCGACCATCGACCGTCGGACGAGCGGCTGATGCATCTCCGCCCGGTCCAGCGCCGGGAAGCCTACGCGGCCGACATCACGTACGGCACGAACAACGAGTTCGGGTTCGACTACCTCCGCGACAACATGGTCATGGAGCTCGACCAGCGGGTCCAGCGCGAGCGGATCTTCGCCATCGTCGACGAGGTCGACAACATCCTCATCGACGAGGCGCGCACGCCGCTCATCATCAGCGGCCAGGCGGAGGAGTCGGAGGACCTCTACTACCAGTTCGCCCGCCTGGTGCCGCGCCTCCAGCCGCGTCCGGAGGGCGACCAGGAGGGTGGCGACTACTTCATCGACCTCAAGGAGCACGCCGTCTCGCCGACCGAGGAGGGCATCGACAAGATCGAGCGCCTGCTGAAGGTCGAGAACCTCTTCGACGCGGATCCCCGCCTCGCGAAGCACTTCGAGCAGGCGCTCCGTGCCCACGCCCTCTACAAGCGCGACCGCGACTACATCGTCAAGGACGGCGAGATCGTCATCGTCGATGAGTTCACGGGCCGGCAGATGCCCGGCCGCCGCTGGTCGGAAGGGCTCCACCAGGCCGTCGAGGCGAAGGAGGGGTTGCGCGTCCAGCGAGAGTCGGTGACGCTCGCCACGATCACTTTCCAGAACTACTTCCGGCTCTATCACAAGCTCTCGGGGATGACGGGCACGGCCCTCACCGAACAGGAGGAGTTCTTCAAGATCTACGGGCTCGAGGTGGTCGCCATCCCGACCCATCGCCCGATGATCCGCGATGACAGCGCCGACCTGGTCTTCCGGACCGAGAACGCGAAATTCGACGCTGTCATCGACGAGATCCAGGACATGTCCGAGGCCGGGCGTCCGATCCTCGTGGGCACGGTGAGCGTGGAGAAGAGCGAGATCCTCGCCGACATGCTGCGGCGGCGCGGCATCAAGCACGAGGTGCTGAACGCCAAGTTCCACGAGAAGGAAGCGCCGATCGTGGCGCAGGCCGGACGCAGCGGCGCGGTCACCATCGCCACCAACATGGCCGGCCGCGGGACCGATATCGTGCTCGGCGGCAACGCCGCGGGCATGGCATCGGCCGACATGCACCGGCGAGGCATCAACCCGGCCGAAGCGCCACCCGAGGTCTATGACGAGGCGATGGCCCGGGTCAGGGCGGACGCTGCCGAGGACCACGAGCGGGTCGTGGCGGCAGGGGGCCTGCACATCATCGGCACCGAGCGCCACGATGCGCGGCGCATCGACAACCAGCTGCGCGGCCGGGCCGGCCGCCAGGGCGACCCCGGTTCGTCGCGCTTCTACCTGTCCCTCGAGGACACGCTGATGAAGCGGTTCGCGTCGGACCGCGTGGCCGGGCTGATGGAGCGCATGGGCCTCGAGGGTGACGTCGCCATCGAATCCCGCCTCGTCTCCAAGACGATCGAGAATGCCCAGTCTCGCGTCGAGGGCTATAACTTCGACATCCGCAAGCGCGTCGTGGAGTACGACGACGTCATCAACAAGCAGCGCGAGACGATCTACACCGAACGGGACAAGGTCCTCCACAACGAGGACCTGACCGAGACCGTCCGGGCGTTCCTTGACGATGAGGTCGAGGCGCTCGTCGATTCGCACCTCGGCGCGGTGGTCGACGACTGGGACCTCGAGGGCCTGGCTCGGGCGGTCGCCACCTTGAACCTGATCGGCGAGGGGCTCGACGCCGACGGTCTGGCCGATCTGGGGCGCCAGGACGAGATAGTCGAACACCTCCGGCAGGCCGTCGACGACACGATCGAGCAGCGTGAGCAGGAGCACAGCGCGGAGACCTGGGCGCTCGTCGAGCGATTCGTGCTGCTGCGGACGATCGACTCGCTGTGGGTGGAGCACCTGACCGAGCTCGACGACTTCCGCCGCGGTGTCGGCCTGCGCGGCTACGGCGGCACCGACCCGCTGAACGAGTTCAAGCGCGAGGCCTACAAGCTCTACGAGGAGTTGCGCGGGTTCATCCGCCACGGCGTGGCGACGACCATCTTCCGCGTCTCCGTCCAGCGACAGGCGCCGCCGGCACCGACTCCGATGCCGATGCCCACCCCGGCGCAGCTCGCGGCGTTGCGAGCGGGGGTCGGCGGCGGGGGGAACGGCGGCGGACCGGTCGGCACCGCGGCTCCATCG
>JACCXQ010000297.1 GCA_013696945.1 Chloroflexota bacterium
CTCGAGGACCCGGGCCATGTCTTCCGCCGGTGTGACACCACCGATCTTTGAGGGGCCAAGGCTGAAGCCGTAGGCGACAGCGCCTATCAGCTCACCATCGATGTAGACGGGGGAACCGGACATGCCGCGCCAGATGCCCCCGGCGCGGTCGATGAAGTCGCGCCCGGCGACGTCGCTGACCTCGACGATGATCATGTCGCGGCCCGGTGCGATGCCGTCGCGCAACTTGCCGAGTATCTCGACGCGGAACGGGCTGGGGTCGAATCCCTGGACCACGGTCCAGCCGCGGCCCATCATGCCCTCCTCGACCTCGTTGGCTGGCTTGATCTGCGCGCAGGCACCGGGCGCGGCACCTCCCGCGATGCCGGCATCTCGCGTCGGTGTGGCGCTCACCGAGCCGGGCAGCAGCCCGGCGGCGAGCACCAGCGTGGTCAGGAGCGCGACGGATCTGGTCCGGCGTGCGAGGCTGGAGCGCATCGGTCGTGGCCCTCCCCCGGTCGCGGTCCCGGGAAGATCCGGGGACGGGCGCGGTCCGGGCTTTCGACCCGATGCTACCGACCGCGGGCTCCGCCGGCAACCCCCGCTCGACCCGTCAACGTGAAGCTATCGCGACCGGCCGGGTGAAGTGGCCGTCCCGGCGCATCCGGCGATCCACTATCACGTCGACGAGGGCCGTGGCCGCACCGTGCGGCAGGGCGATCGTCGCGACCGGTTCCGCGGGAAGCTGTCCGGAGAAGCCGTAGCGCCGCGTCCCATCGGCACCGGGGACCTCGGTCAGCACGCCCTGCCACAGCGCGCGTGTCTCGGTCACGCCGCGACGAGCGTCGTGTCCGATCCGGACGCCTGTGGGCAGAGCTATGCCGAGCCCGAGTCCGCCGCTCCCCTCGGTGGATACGACGAGCTTCACCTCGACGCGGATACGCGAGAGGT
Organism: Chloroflexota bacterium; assembly: GCA_013696945.1. Lineage (GTDB taxonomy): Bacteria > Chloroflexota > Limnocylindria > Limnocylindrales > CSP1-4 > Palsa-1032. Next base: position 931 of record JACCXQ010000297.1, read on the forward strand.
CGAGCGACTCGCCTGCGTCGAGCGTTCCGGCGAACGGGGCACCCGCGATGAACGGCCGCGGCTCCACGGACATCGTGTACGGCTTGCCTTCCTCGGCTCCCTGGTGCCGCTCGGCGAGGGCCGCCGGATCCACGCTGGCAAGTTCCGCCGCGCTCAACGGCACGAGGATCGGCTGGTCGACCGAAGGATCGATGCCGTGGCCGATGTCGATCGACGCCGAGGCGCGCCAGCGGACCCGCAGCACGCCGCTATCGAACGTCGGCGGGGCGCCGGCCGGGAGCGACACCTCGAACGGCAAGGCGCGGGTCTCGCCGGCGGCGATGGCCGCTGCACCCATCAGCTCGAGATCCTGGCGCCAGAGCTCGTGCGTCTCCCAGCGGCGATGGGTCCGCGACTGATCGCGCCCGCTTCGCTCCGTGACGTCGTAGGCGTACTCCTCGGTCCCGACCAGTGATGCGACGACACGCCGGGCCTCGAAAGCATCGCGGGCGGTGAAGCGCACGTTGCCGCTAAGGGTCCCACCCGGCGCGATCTCGAAGCGACCGCCATCGACCTCCACGCCCCAGTCCACCTTGGCTCCACCCAGGAAGCTCATGATCAGTAGATCGCCGGTACGAAGCGCTGCGTCGAGATCGGTGGGCGTACGTACCCCGTCTCCTGTTGGCGCGGCGGCAGCACGATCGGCTCGACGGGCGGCTCCTCGTAGGGCACCTGCGCGAGAAGATGGCTGATGCAGTTCAGGTGGGCGCGCCGTTTGGAGTCGGACTCGACCACCCACCATGGTGATTCCTCGATGTCCGTGTGGGCGAACATGTCGTCCTTGGCCCTGGAGTATTCGACCCATCGGCTGCGTGACTCGAGGTCCATGGGGCTGAGCTTCCATCGCTTGGTGACATCGGCGATGCGGCTCTGGAAGCGACGCTCCTGCTCCGCGTCGCTCACCGAGAACCAGTACTTGATGAGCTTGATGCCAGAGCGGACCAGCATCCGCTCGAACTCCGGGCACGAGCGGAAGAATTCCTGGACTTGCTCTTCCGTGGCGAATCCCATCACTCGTTCCACGCCGGCACGGTTGTACCAGGACCGATCGAACAGGACCATCTCGCCTGCCGCCGGCAACTGGGGCACATAGCGCTGGAAGTACCACTGCGACTTCTCGCGGTCGGTGGGCGTTCCCAGCGCCATGACCTTCGCGTAGCGCGGGTTGAGCGTCTCCGTGATGCGCTTGATGACGCCGCCCTTGCCGGCCGCGTCACGGCCCTCGAAGATCACCACGACCCTGAGGCCCTGCCGGCGGATCCACTCCTGCTGCTTCACTAACTCGATCTGCAGCCGCTCCAGCTCGCGCGCGTAGACCTTCTTCTTCAGTGAGCCGGTCTCGGGCTCGGGATCCTCGATCGCGTGGTCGCTCTCGGTCGCGATCGGGGCCGACGGCATCGCATCGTCGGACCGCTGACCGTCGGATGGTCCCGGGTCGTCCTCGGCGACCGTCTCGGTCCGCTCCGTGTCCTTGACCACCGTCGACCTCCCTGCCTCGCCACCGGCACGCGAATGAGTCTCGGCACCCGAACGAGTCTGCCGATGCCGAGCCGATGGTAGCCTTGCCGGCCGACCGACGATACCCGGCAGCGTTCGGGACGATCCGCCACCGAACGAGGAGCTGCCGTGCATTTCGGGCTGGAGATCAACGAGTTCGATTGGCCGGGCGGGTCCGACCAGATCGGGCGCCATCTGGCCGACATCGGGCGCCGCGCCGAATCGGCCGGCTTCGACTCGGTCTGG
>JACCXQ010000304.1 GCA_013696945.1 Chloroflexota bacterium
GACGACAGGGCCGCTGGCGATCCTCGACGTCCGGCCCCGGCCGGGACCACCGCGCGAATACCGGTTCCCCGCGTTCGAGCGGGTCCGGATCGCCAACGGGCTCACGGTCATCACGGCTCATCTGCCCGGGCGGCCGCTCCTCAATGCTCAGCTCGTGTTCCCCGGTGGCGCCGCGATCGAGCCTCGCGACCGCGCGGGTGTCACCGTGCTGACGGCGCGCGGGATGACGGAGGGGACGGCGCGACGCGACGCCATCGAGCTCATCGAGGCGACGGAGCGGCTGGGGGCGGACCTCGAGGCCGAGGCTGGCTGGGAGAGCCTGGTCGCCGGGATCAGCGTCCCGCGTTCGCGCTTCGCGGCGGCCCTGGCGCTTCTCGCGGAAGTCGTGCTCGAGCCGGGCTTCCCCGAGTCAGAGGTCGACCGGCTGCGCGATGAGCGGGTCAACGACCTGATGCAGGCGCGCGCCGACCCACGGCGGCGGATCGAACGCGTGTTCCCCGAGATCATTTACGACGCTGCCACGCCTTACAGCCGTCCGCTGGCCGGAACGGAGATGACGGTTCCCGAGCTGGGCCGGGCGGAGGTCATCGCGACCCACGCGCGGCTGGCCGACCCGAGCGGCGCAACCTTCGTGTTGGCGGGTGACCTGACCGGTCTCGATGTCCCACGGCTCGTGGAGGCGGCATTCGATGCGTGGCAGCCCGCGGCATCATCGGATCAGTCGTACCCGACGAACGCGAACCTCGCCGGCCCGCGTGTCGTCGTCGTCGACCGTCCCGGTTCCCCGCAATCGGAGGTGCGTATCGGGCACGTCGGGATCCCGCGCTCGACGCCGGACTTCCACGCCGTGAGCGTCCTCAACACGATCCTCGGCGGGCAGTTCAGCTCGCGGCTCAACCAGCTCCTGCGCGAGGACCGTGGCTACACGTACGGGGTCCACTCCTCGTTCGATATGCGGCGTGGACCCGGCCCGTTCGTGATCCGGATGGCCGTGGAGACGGACGTCACGGCGGCCGCCGTGGGTGACGCGCTCGGGGAGCTCGACCGGATCCGCGAGGCGCCGGTCCAGCCGCACGAGCTGGAGCGCGCGCGGGATTACCTGGTCGGTGTCTTCCCGCTCCGGTTCGAGGCGGCGCCGCAGGTCGCCACGGCCATCGCGGGTCTTGTCGTCCACGACCTGCCGGACGACGAGCTCGATCGATACCGTCCCGCCATCGCGGCGGTCGGTGCAGACGAGGTCCTGGCGGCTGCGCGCGCGCACATCCGTCCGGATGAGGCCTCGATCGTGATCGTCGGGGATGCTGCGCGATTCGCTGACGCCCTGGGCGGACTGGGACGCGGCGACGTGACCGTCCTCCGGGACGACCCCGCGCCTGATCCTGCGGCCTGACCCGCGCCTGACGCCGCGGCCCGATCCGCGGCCTGACCCGCGTCGACCGTTCAGCGGTGGGGCGGTGGGACGGTGGGCGGTAGGGCGGTGGGCACCTCCGCGCCATGAAACCAGTGGGAGTGGAGATGGCCGGCCCGCATCGGGCGTTCCGCGCCGCGCACCCACGGCTTACCTCGCTTATCTCCAGTCCGATGACGGATCTGGCGTCGTAACGACCCTCGCAGACCACCGCGACCAGCCGTGGATCGGACTTAGTGGGGCGCAGGCCTCCGGATCTTCAATCGGAGTAGGAAGTCGGGACGAAGGACCTGGGTCGGATCGAGAACGGGTGCCGCGCCACGACCGGCCAGCGCACCACGACCGGCTCGGCGCGCCACGCCACGACCGCCTTGACGCGCCACACCACGCCCGGCGCCCCGTGCCCGCTGAGCCGCCATCGGTCAGGATGCGCGGATGATCGTCGTCCTGGGGCGTCCCGGTCTCGGTCGCCCGGCCGGCGTGGGTCCTGATGCCCTGGCCACAGAAGAGCTGGACGGTCGGGTGGCACGCATCGGGCTTGCGGCCGCGGCGGCCGGCGGGAGCGTGGAGATCGTGGGCTCCATCGGCGATGACGTGGAGGGCGACCGTGTCGTGGTGCTGCTGGGCCGCGAGGGGATCGGCCACGCGGCACTCCTTCGCGACCCGGCCGGCCGCACGGCCGTCGCCGGACAGGTTCGCGAGCCCGCACCGCGCCTCGATGCGGGCGACGTGGACCTGGGGTTGCGGTACCTGTCGGAGATCAGCGTCCTCGTGCTGGCCGAGCCGCTACCTCCCGAGGCCGAGTCCGTCGCACTGGGCTCCGCCGAGTACCACGCAGCGCCGGTCACCGCGATCGTCCCGGCCGGCTCCACGCCCAGCGCCCGCCTGGCAGCGACCGCGACGGTGTTCGAGGCGCCGGATGATGCCGAAGGCCCGTTCGCGGCCATGGTCGGACGGTACGCAGCGGCTCTGGCGAACGGTGTCGCGCCCGCCGATGCCTTCACCGCGGCGACGCGCGAAGGGGGCTGGGAACGGGCCGGCGAGTGACCGGCGAAGGCTCGCGGCCGCCGGACGGCCGGCCGCCCGATGAGGAGCCGCTGGTCGTCTTCGGGCCGTGGAGCGAGCGTTACGACTTCGGGGAGCAGCACCCGCTGACACCTCGCCGGTTCGGCCCGAGCATCGACCTCCTCCGCGAGATCGGTGCCGGCCGGTTCCTCGAGCCGGAGCCCGCCAGCGACGAGGAGCTCGAACGTCTGCACGAGCGCCGCTACATCGAAGCCGTGCGCGCGTTCGCTCGCGATCCTGGTCGGTCCCCGCTGATGGGGATCGGGCCGGGCGACTGCCCGCCGTTCGCGGACATGCATGACGCGTCGGCGGCTGTCGCCGGCGGGTCGCTTCGGGCGGTCGACGCGATCCATGCCGGCGATGCCGCCCACTCCTTCCACCCGGGCGGCGGCCTCCACCACGCGATGGCGGCGCG
>JACCXQ010000309.1 GCA_013696945.1 Chloroflexota bacterium
CCCTCGGCGATCGACAGGCCGGTGCCGGCATGGCCTCCATCGAACACGTCGAAGTCGCTCTCGCTGCGTCGCGGGAAGCCGCCCACGCCGCCCGATTGCCGAAGCGTGCCGAATCGCTCGAGACGGCCGGTCAGGAGCTTGTGGGCATACGCCTGATGGCCGGTGTCCCAGACGAGCTTGTCGGTCGGCGCATCGAGGATCCGATGGAGCGCCACGGTCAGCTCCACGACGCCGAGCGAGCTCCCGAGGTGGCCGCCGGTCCGTGCGACGGTCGAGATGATCATCGACCGGATGTCGCGGCACAGCTCCCTGAGCTCGGGCTCGTCGAGCCGGCGCAGGTCGGCGGGCCCGGAGAGGCGTTCCAGTGTCGTCAAGGGGACTCCTGTCGGTCGCAAGCACGGTGGCCGTCACCCGTGGAGACGGGCGGACCCTGCCCCGTGATTCGCGGCCCCGACCGGGCCGGATGCGTCGGTCGGATTCTACTCGACCATGCCGTGCGCTCCGGACGGCGCGCTACGTTTCGTCGTCGACCGAGAGATCGACCGCGCGGAGAGAGCCGCCGGCCTGTTCGACCAGACGCTGCACTCGCAGCTCGGCCCCGCTCAGGAGCCGCGCGCAGTGCTCGTGCAGCGCGACGCCGCGCTCGTAGAGCTCGATCGAACGCTCCAGGGGCAGTCCCCCGGCCTCGAGCCTCGATACGACCGCCTGGAGCTCCGCGAGCGCCCGGTCGAAGGGAAGCGACGCGACGTCGACGACGGTCGCGCCCGCCTGGCCGTCCGAGTCGGCCGCGGCCGGGGCGGCGGGTCGCGCGTCGCTGGCTCGTTGGTCGGTCACGCCTCGGAGTCTCGCACGCGGTCCACGCGCACGTCCATCTCGCCATGCGCCACCCGGACCGCGAGCGGATCACCCGGAGAGAGCGCGTCTGTGCCGCGGACGATCGCACCCCCGGCGTCGCGGACGATCGCGTAACCACGCTCGAGTGTCGCGAACGGGCTGAGGGCCGAGAGACCGGCTGACGCATGCGCGAGGTCCGTCCGGGCACGGATCAGCCGCCCCTGCAGCAGCGGCGGCAGGCGATCGTTGGCACGCGCGAGGCGGCTCCGGTCGACCTCGAGCCGCGCCCCGAGCGCCCGCGTGGCGCGATCGAAGAGGAGGCCGATCCGCTCCCTTTCCGCCGCCAGGACGGCCGTGGGCCGGAACGACTCGAGCGCCCGACGCTCGGTCTCGAGCGACTGCCGCGGACCGCTGATCGCGCGGCCGATCCCTGCCGACAGCCGGCCGCCGAGGGTCTGGAGCGTCGTCAGCTGGTCCGTTCGTGAGGGCACGCTCAGCTCGGCCGCGACCGAGGGAGTGGCGGCGCGGACGTCGGCGGCGAACTCGGCGAGCGTGACGTCGGTCTCGTGGCCCACCCCGACGACGATCGGACACGGGTGTGCTGCAACCGCTCGCACGACCATCTCATCGTTGAACGACCAGAGATCCTCGAGCGACCCGCCGCCACGCGCGAGGATCACGATGTCGGTCCCGCGACCGCTCTGCGGGTCGGTCCAGCGACCGAGGCGCCGCAGCGCCTGGACGATGCTCGTCGAGGAGCCTGCTCCCTGGACCTGGCAGGCGGCGACCACGACACGGACCATCGGCCAGCGCCGGGCGAGCACCTTGCGGATGTCGTGGAGGACTGCGCCGGACAGGCTCGTGGCGATGCCGATCGTGCGCGGCCACGGCGGCAATGGACGTTTCCGCGCGGCATCGAAGAGCCCCTCGGCGGCGAGCTGCGCCTTGAGCGCCTCGAACCGAAGCGCGAGGTCACCCACACCGGCCGGCTGGAGCGTGTCGATGTAGAGCTGGTAGGCGCCCTGCGGCTCGAAGACATCGAGCCGGCCATGTGCCACGAGGCGGATCCCGGTCCGCGGCTCGAAGGGGATGGCGAGGCGATCGTCGCGGAAGATCATGCAGCGGAGCTGCGCACGCTCATCCTTGAGCGTGAAGTAGCAGTGGCCGGCGGAGCTGATGCTGACCTGCCCGACTTCGCCCTCGACCCATATGTCGCGCAGGCGGGGAGCGTCGCGCAGCGTCTCCTTGATGATGCGCGTGAGATCTCCTACGGCGAGGATCCGCGGGCCGGTCCGATCGAGCGGGATCGGCTCCAGCGGGGCCAGTGGCTCGGCCGCGAGGGGCTCGGCCGCCAGGTGCCTGACGCGAACGGACTCGAGGGAGGCGAGTGGCGGACGCGGAGCCACACCACGGTCGGGTGCCTCGTCGAACGGGAGGCGCGTCTGCTCGTCCGGCCGCCGGCGAGTCATCGGTTCAGACTCGTGTCTGG
>JACCXQ010000326.1 GCA_013696945.1 Chloroflexota bacterium
AGGAAGAGACAGAAGCCGACGAGGAGGCGGCGTGCTCCCGTGCCGCCACGGCGACCGTCGTCCTCGGGGCGAGGCTGGCGCCGCGCGAGGCTGGTCTGCATGTCGGCCGGGACTCTAGCATAGGCACCCTATGACGACCCCCACCGACCTCCTCTCCGAGCTGACCTGGCGCGGCCTGATCCAGGAGCGCTCCGACGGCCTGGAGGCCCGGCTGGCGCGCGGGCCGATCTCGGCCTACGTCGGTTTCGACGCCAGCGCGACATCACTGCACGTGGGCAACCTGCTCCAGGTCTTCCTCCTGACCCATCTCCAGCGGTCGGGCGGCAGGCCGGTCATCGTCGTCGGCGGCGCGACCGGGATGATCGGTGACCCCTCAGGCAAGAGCAGCGAGCGCAACCTGCTGGACGACGCGACCATCGCCCGGAACGCAGCCGCCATCCGTGCCCAGCTGGAGCGGTTCATGGACTTCTCGGCCGGCCCGACCGAGCCACTGGTCGTGGACAACCGCGAGTGGCTCGGCCGCTACTCGATGGTCGAGTTCCTGCGCGACGTGGGGAAGCACTTCACGGTGCCCTACATGCTGGCCAAGGAGTCGGTGCAGCAGCGGCTGTCGGCCGGGATGTCGTTCACCGAGTTCAGCTACATGACACTCCAGGCGGCCGACTTCCTTCATCTCCACCGCGAGCACGGCGTGGACATGCAGATGGGCGGCGCCGACCAGTGGGGCAACATCACGGCCGGCCTGGAGCTGATCCGTCGCGTCGAGCCGCGCGAGGAGGGCGCGGAACCCCCGGTCTTCGCGCTGTGCAGCCCCCTCCTGCTGACCCGATCGGGCCAGAAGATGGGCAAGTCGGAGAAGGGCGCCGTGTTCCTCGACGCGACGATGACCAGTCCCTACGAGTTCTACCAGTACTGGCTCAACGATGACGACGTGCTGGCGGTCCAGCACCTGAAGTGGCTGACCTTCATGACGCCAGGTGACGTCGACGGCATCGCCGTGGCCCAGGCGGAGCGACCACACGAGCGGCCGGCGCAACGAGCGCTGGCCCTCGATCTGACCGCGCGTGTGCACGGGCGCGAGCAGGCCGAGATCCAGGTCCGGGCGGGTGAGGCGGCGTTCTCGGGCGCACCGGTGCACGACCCGGAGATCCTCGAGACGCTCTACCGCGAGGTGGGCGGCTTCGTCCTGACTGACGAGATCCTGCAGGGCGACGTACTGGGTCTGGCGGTGGGCAGCGGCCTCTTCTCGTCCAGATCCGAGGCACGACGGGCTTTCGCACAGGGCGGCGTCGCCGTCGGTGGCGAGCGCGTGACCGACTCGGAGACCCCTGTGCCGGCGCTCATCGACGATCGCTACCTGGTGATCCGAGCCGGTCGGAAACGGCTGGCGGTCGGGAGGCGCCCGGACTAGCGGACCGGCTCACGCTCGAGCGCGTCGAGGAGCCGTTCGTTCTCGGCCCGGCTCCGCACGGTCAGCCGGAGGTGGCCGCGCAGTGGATGATCGGAGCCGAAGGTCCGCGGGACGATGCCACGCCGGAGGAGCCGCTCGGCGAGGGCATCCGCCGCGGCGTGGTCGCCGACGGGCAGCAGCAGGAAGTTCGTGACACTCGGGAATGGTGGCCGTCCGATCTCCCCGAGCCGCGCGACGAGCCACTCCCGCTCCGCGCTGAGCCCGGCGGCGTTCTCTCGAGCCAGGTCAGGCCTTCGCAGCGCGGCGGCCGCGAGCGTCGCGGAGGGCGTGCTGATGCTGCCCGGTGGTCGCACCCGCTCCAGGCGCTCGATGGTGGGCCGCACGGCGACGCCGTAGCCGACGCGTATCCCGGGCAGAGCGAATGCCTTGGAGAGCGTCCGGATCACGACCAGGTCGAGGTAACTGACCCGCAGGGGAACCGCCGTTTCGTGCCAGAACTCCGCGTACGCTTCGTCGACGACGATCACCGGCCGATGCCCGTCTATCGCACCCGCGGCCGTGAGGATGCGATCGATGGTCTCGAGCGGCTCCGGCGCGCCGGTCGGGTTGTTGGGGGCGCATAGCCAGAGG
>JACCXQ010000330.1 GCA_013696945.1 Chloroflexota bacterium
AGCGACTTGGTCGCACCGTGGTCGCTGGCGCCGCCGAGGGCACCGATCTTCCCGAGCGACCGTGCAGCCGATGCCAGGTCGTCGATGGTGGGCACCTGCCAGGCGAGGTGGTAGAGCCCTGTCGCCCCGCGCGGCGGGCGGGGTGCCTCGGCGCCGACCGCGAAGAGTCCCAGGTCGTGGTGATTCGAGGATCCCGCGGCGCGCAGGAAGGCCATCATGCCGCGTTCCCTGCCGATCTCCTCGAATCCGAATGCCTGACGGTAGAAGTCGACCGAGCGGTCGAGATCGCGGACGAACAGCACAGCGTGGTTGAGCCGCGCGACGCGGACGGGCGAAGTCGGGTCCGTATCGGTCATCGGAGATGCTCCAGCAGCGTGGCGTGGTGGGCGGGCGCGGCAGCCAGGATGCCCACGCCCCGGGATGTGCGCTCGAGATCGAACCACGGCCCGCCCTCCCCGTCGGTCACTATCGCGCCACCCTCCTGGGCGATCAGGCCCGCCGCCGCAACGTCCCATGGCGAGAGGCCGCGGGGCTGCACGAAGGCATCGAAGCGCCCGTTTCCCACGTAGGCAAGCCCCAGCGCGGAGCTCCCCAGCACCCGGGAGACGCGGATCCGCTTGCGGATGCGCCACTCGCGGCGTGCGAAGCCGTACGGTGGGAGAGCCAGGAAGACGACGCAGTCGGAGAGCTTCTCCTTGACCGGCAGATGGATCGGCACGTCGTTGAGGAACGCGCCTCCGCCGGCGACCGCGCAGTAGAGGTCGTCCCGTGCCGGATCGAGCAGGACACCGACGCGCGGCTGGCCGCCCACGACGAGCCCGATGCTGACGCAGAAGATGGGGATGCCGTTGGCGTAATTGACCGTTCCGTCGAGCGGGTCGATGACCCAGAGACGATCAGCCATCGCGGCCGGAGCAGCGGCGGCCGGCCGGCCCATGTGGTCTGAGTGGCCGGAGTGGCCGGATTCCTCGGCCAGGAACAGATCGGTCGGGAACGTCGCGCGGATGGTGGCGATGATCAGCTCCTCCGAGAGCGTATCGACCTCCGTCACTACGTCGTGCGCGCTCTTGTGGACGATCCGCTCGAGCCTCTCGTAGCGCTCGACCTGGATGGCGCCGGCGCGCCGAGCCGCGTCGAGGGCCACCGCCAGCTCGCGTTCCAGGCCCAGCTGGCGCGCTGCGTCCAGTGGAGCCGGGTCGCGCAGCGGAGCGGTCGCCATGGGGCGATGCTACGCCAGCGCCCCCCGAGTCTTGTGCGCGATGCTGTGGAGCGGCGAAGATGGAGCCGGCTCCGGTCCGTGGCCACGGGTGTCGAGTAGGAGGGTGCGTGAGTCAGCGGGGCTGGATCCTGACGGCGGTCGTACTCGGATCGGGGATCGTCTTCCTCGACGGGACGATCGTCAACGTCGCGCTCCCACGGATCGGCGAGGAGCTGCCGGCCTCGCTCATGGGCGTCCTCGAAGGGCAGGCGTACGTCAACAGCGGGTACCTCGCGATGTTGAGCGCGCTGCTCATCCTCGCCGGCGCCCTGGCCGACGTCTACGGCCGGCGGCGGATCTTCGCCATCGGCCTCGTGGGGTTCGGCATCACATCGGTGCTGTGCGGGCTGGCGCCGAACCTCGAGCTGCTCGTCGTCTTCAGGCTGGCACAGGGTGCGGCGGGCGCCCTGCTCGTGCCGGGGTCGCTTGCACTCATCACGGCCAACTTCGAGGGCGCGGAGCGCGGGCGGGCATTCGGTATCTGGGCCGCCGCCACATCGGCGACGGTGACGCTTGGCCCGATCGTCGGCGGCGCCCTGGTGGACACGATCTCGTGGCGGGTGGCGTTCCTGATCAACGTTCCGCTCGTGTTGCTCGCCCTCTACGCCACGGTGCGCCATGTCCCCGAATCCCGTGACGAGTCGCGAACGGGCGGTCTCGACTGGTTGGGTTCGATCGTCATAGCGCTCGCGGTCGGAGGGCTCGCGTTCGGCCTCATCCGGGGACAGGAACGCGAGTGGCGCGACGCGCTCGCCTTCGGCGCACTGGCCGTCGGCGCGGTGGCCGCCGTCCTCTTCCCGATCCTGATGCTCCGTCGTCGCGATCCGCTCATCCCGCTGAGCCTGTTCGCGTCTCGCGAGTTCACGGTCATCAACCTGTCCACGTTCCTGATCTACGGCGCCCTTTACGTCACGTTCCAGTTCCAGGGCCTCTTCCTGCAGGGAACGTTGGGCTACACGGCGCTGGCCGCGGGTGCCGTGGGGCTGCCTGTCGGGCTCATGCTGAGCGTCCTCTCGACGCGGATCGGTTCGATCGCGGGGCGGACGGGGCCACGACCATTCCTCGTCGGGGGTCCGTTGCTCATGGCGGCAGGGATCGCCTGGCAGCTGCGGATCCCCGCCGCGAGCCGGCCGTGGCTCGCCAGCGCGGGTGACGGCGGCACTCTCTTCCCGCCATCCGACGTCCTCATCGACGTGTTCCCGACGATCCTCCTCTTCGGCATCGGCATCAGCCTGGTCGTGGCACCGCTCACGACGGCACTCATGAACTCCATCCCGGTCAAGAACTCGGGCGTGGGATCGGCCATCAACAATGCCGTCTCACGGGTGGGACAGCCACTCGTCACGGCCGTCCTCTTCATCGCCATCACGGCCACCTTCTACGGAGCTGTGTCGCCGAGGATCGGGCGCCTCGACTTCTCGACTCCCGAGGTCCGGCGCGAGATCGCACCGCTCAACCGACCCGCACCGACCGCGCAGCTCACCGCAGACGAAGCGGAGGCGGTCAGGAACGCGTCCACGGACGCGTACCACCTGGCGATGCTTGTCAATGTCGTGCTGCTCGTGGCGGGCGCGGCCGTCAACGCGTTCGGGATCCGACCTCGACGCCCGACCGACTCGCCCAGCCAAGCAGAGGCGCCTGCCGCCCTGGGCTGAGAGCGGACTGGGCAGGGTGCTCGGTCCGGCGGCGGAGCGCGCTGGGTCCGGCGGCGCCGCCGCCTCAGTTGCAGGTGAGCGTGAGGCGACCCAGGTCGTATGGCACCGCTCCCGGACCGGGTGCCGGGAGAGGGCGCGTCAGCGCCAGCGACTCGCCCGCCTCGATCCGCTCGGTCCGGAACGTGTAGTCCTCCTGTCGCGGCACGCCATCACGCGTGACGCGGCACGTGGCCGCCGATGCGGACTCGCCGGCATTGACGATGCGCATGGTCACTTCGGCACCGCCATCGGAGCGCGACGCGCGGCCCTGGATCGAGGACTGGAATGGGCCGCCGTTGCCCGTTGCGAGCCGTGCCGCGAGCCCCAGGATCACGAAACCCGCGATCACACCGACGAGGATCGTGCCATGTGCCTGCGTCGCGCTGGGCGATGCGATGCGCGCCGGGTTGTCCGCTGCGCAGAGGCTGACACCGGCTGGCACGGTGCGGCCGCATCGGATGCAGCGATCCTGGGGTTCGGTCGCGGCGACGGTCATCGTGTGGCCAGCCTACCGCCGGTGGCTCGGCAGTGCCGTGCACCGAGCCGTGACTCGGCCGTGTGATGGGTCGCGGGTAGACCCATCCAAGGGGGATGGGCACGGACCATCGACCCGCAAGACCCGCTGGCCCTCCTCGTCCCACGCTTGGCGCACCCGGCGTGCCATCCCGGGGTGGAGGCGGTCTTCGGGGTCACCGCCGCGGGCATCGTCCCTCGGATGTGTCTGGTGGCGTGCCAACGTCGAGCCGGCACGCAGCGACCAGACTCAGCCGCGATGATCGCCGGTTTGCCACGTCCGGTTCCGAGCCAGTGCACTGGGTCATGCGCAGGCCGGGCTCATCCCGCCGGGCCCTTGCGCTCAGCGATGCCGCTCACACCGGCATGAACGGCACTAACGGAGCTTTACGGCGTTCGCGCCGCGTCCCTGCCGCCATGATCGTGCCTCACACGGGGCGCATCGAGCTCAGCGTGGGCTCGAGCCTTCCTCGCGATCTCCGCTTGAGGCCCGGCAAGCGCCGATATGCCGGTCACACCGGCACGGACCACCGTACGGCGCCCGAGACGCACGCGGCGGTGACGCCCGACACGCACGGGAGGAGGCCTCCCGGCCCCACAC
>JACCXQ010000189.1 GCA_013696945.1 Chloroflexota bacterium
AGCCGCGCCATGCGCGCACCAGCGTTTCCTGGACGGCGTCCTCCGCCTCGAACGCCGACCCGAGCATGCGATAGCAGTACCCCGTCAGCTCCGCCCGATGCTGTTCCAGGATCGTCTCTACCGAGCCGCCGTGTGCCTCGGGCGGTGCGGGGCGTTCTGTAGCAAGCTCAGCCATGGCGCTCACTGTAGAGCCAGATCGTTCCTCCTTCAGCGGACGCGACCTTCGCGCAGCATCTCGACCGACTTCCCGATGCGGCGCTGCCGCGTCTCGTCGGTCTTGGCGCCCTCGACCTGGAGGACGTGCCATGACTTGTTGCTGTACGACAGGCTATCGAAGGTACGCCGAGCATTTGGCTCGGCGTCGAGCGCCTCTGCGAAGTCAGGCGGCACCGTCACCTCACGCGGCGCCGTGTCGAGCTCGATGTCAACGTCGACCTCGTCGCCGCCGGCGACCCGGGCGCCCGCGCGGTTCTCCGCGCTGACCCCGACCATGAAGACGCCGCCCATGACCGCCACGGTGCTGCGGTAGGTGAAGCCGTTGATCGTCACCCGGACCGCGGGACGCTTGCCCGCCCCGAGAGACTCGACGACCTCGTCGGGGATGCGGATACCCGTAGCGGTCTTGCCGCCCTGCTCGATGGTCGTGCGGAACCGCATGTCATTCGCTCCTTGATCGCGCCGCCACCTCGAGGCGCGAGTCTCGCGCCTAGGTCGAGGGCGGCGGCTGGTCGAACATCCATCGGTGACCCTCGAGGTCCTCGGCGTTGTAGAGGCGCCCGTAGGGTTGGTCCTCCGGCTCGCGGAGGATCGTCGCGCCCGCCGCCTTCGCCCTGCGGCAGTGGGCATCCACATCGTCGACGTGCACATGCACGCCGTCGATGACCCACGGGACGTTGGCCATCCGTCGCGCCGCCTCGCAGACCTCCCGATGATGCCGTGGGCTCTGGTAGTCGGGACCCGGGCGGCTGAGCATGATCACGCCCTCGCCGACCTGGAGCTCGAGGTGCGTGACGGCCCCGTCCGGCCCGACCATCCGGAACCGCTCACTGAACCCGAAGGCCTCCACGAGCCACGCCGCCGCTCCGGCCACGTCCTCGTACGAGACCATCGGGATGACCCGCGCCATTCCCTCCGGCAGGGGAGTGCGAGTCCCCGTCGTCGCTTCGTCCATCGTCCCTCTCCTTCCAGATCCTCCGATCGGCGAGCATCATGCACCCGCACTGGGCGCGCCACCCGAGTGGATGGACCTGCAACGACGAACCTCGGCGAGCGCATGGACGTAACGACGAGTAGATACTCTTCCCGCGGCGGGCACGGCCGGCGATCGGTCGCACGCTCCTGGCCGCACGGAGGTCAGAGAGCCATGTGCCTGAACTGCGGATGCATGCGTGCCCACGACGACATGGGCAAGCCCGGCATCAACATCACCTATGAGGACGTCAAACGGGCCGCCGACGCGAACGGCACGACGGTCGAACAGGCCCTTGAGACGATCGCGAGGACGGCCGACAAGGATCGCGGTGATCACCCGGCGGAGTACGAGGCGGGGTAGGCCACAGTGCTAGGCGGTCGTGCCGCATCCGGCACCCCACGCGCCCTTCTCGTGGGATGACCACCGCCGGCGCGACGATCGCGAAGCCAGCGCCGCATCGTTGCGCTCGTCTCTTGAGCCACGGGGATGGACGGGTCGCCGAGCGTTTCGAGAGAGGTTCGGGATCTTGGCGCGCCTTGCGGAACGCGCAGTCCATCACGGGAGGGGACCGCGCACGAAGACGTCGAACCTTCCGTTCGTATCGTTGGCGACCAGGTTGCTGGCGTCAGACTCGAAGGCGACGTAGCGGCCATCGGCCGAGATCGACGGGAGCCAGCTCCTTTCATCCGCCTGGCTCCCTGACGAGGTGAGGCTCACCCGCCTCGTCACCCCCTGCTGACGGTCGCGCACGAAGACGTCTGCTTTGCCGTTCGTATCGTTCGCGACGAGGTTTCTCGCGGCGGAGTGGAATGCGACGTAGCGGCCGTCGGCCGAGATGGAGGGTACGAAGCTGGAGCGGTCCCCCTCGATCCCAGCCGAGCTGATGCTCACGCGCCTCGTCTCCCCTTGCTGACGGTCGCGCACGAAGACGTCATACGACCCATTCGTGTCGTCGGCGATGAGGTCGCTCGCTGACGACTGGAACGCGACGTAGCGGCCATCGGCCGAGATCGACGGGTACGAGCTGCCGCTGTCCGCCTGGCCCTCGCCGGAGCTGATCGACATGCGCCTCGTGGTGCCCTCCCGGCGGTCGCGGACGAAGACGTCGAGCGCGCCGTTGGTGTCGTTCGCGACGAGGTCGCTGGCGGTCGACTCGAACGCGACGTAACGGCCATCGGCCGAGATCGACGGGTACGAGCTGCCGCTGTCCGCCTGGCCCTCGCCGGAGCTGATCGACACGCGCCTCGTGCTGCCCTCCCGGCGGTCGCGGACGAAGACGTCGAGCGCGCCGTTCGTGTCGTTCGCGACGAGGTCGCGGGCCTTCGACATGAAGGCGACGTGGCGGCCGTCGGCCGATATGGATGGTTGGAAGCTGTGGCTGTTGGCCTGGCCCTCGCCGGAGCTGACGCTCACTCGCTTCGTGAGTCCTGTCAGATGGTCGCGCACGAAGATGTCGGTCTTGCCGTTCGTGTCGTTAGCGACGAGATTGTTGGCGCCCGACTCGAAGGCGACGTAGCGGCCGTCGGCCGAGATGGACGGGTCGCGGCTGTAGCTGTTCGCCTCGCTTCCCGCGGAGCTGACGCTCACTCGCTTCGTGATCCCTGTCTGACGGTCGCGTACGAAGACGTCGAGCGCGCCGTTCGTGTCGTTCGCGACGAGGTCGCTGGCAAATGACTCGAAGGTGACGTAGCGGCCGTCGGCTGAGACGGACGGGTCGTAGCTGTCGCTGCCCGCTTGGCCCTCCGTGGAGCTGACGCTCACGCGCCTGGTCCTGGGATCGGCAGCGAGGGTCGGGGCGGCCACCACCAGGCACGCCAGGAGTGACGTGGCGATCACAGCGAGTCGGAGCGCGGGACGTGCGGCGAAGGGCACGGTAGACCTCTGGTGGGCGTGACGATGGGTCCAGCTTCGCCGGCGTCGACCGTGACGCTCGGCGTGCCGACCATATCCCTCGTCAGTGCACTTTGCAATGCGTCCGCCCGACGGCGGCGCCGACGCTATGCGATCTGCGGCGTCGGCTTCCGGATCAACTCGGTCAGTTTCGCCCCGTCCGGCCGGACGAGCTCCCTGACGCGCTCGCGGTCGACGTCGGCGACGATGATCTGGCCTATCTCGGTCTTGACCACGGTGAAGATCGCGAGGTCCTGCATCCGCTCCGTCTGAAGCCGGTTGTCCTCGGTCGGCGTGAGGTAGTGCAGCGAGCCGGCACGGTAGCGGTGGATCAGGAAGAGCTGGACCAGCGTCATCATGCGCTTCCTGCGCATCGACGGCGCGGTGTTCTGATCACGGATCGAGAGGATGCTGCGCCCGCGACGATCCACGATGCTGGCGAAGATCACGTTGGCCAGCGGTTCACCGGCCTCATCGAGCACGCGTAGCTCCAGGAGGTCCGATCCTGCCGTGTGGGGCCGCAGCTCGACGCGCACCTTCCCCGGCACGTCCCAGTGCTCAGCCCATGCTGCGAGCCACTCCTCCAGGAGCCGGGTCGGTACCTCCGTCTGGACGAGATGCTGGTGTTGCGTCGACCCCTTGCCCATCGCCTTCGTCGCCGCGGTCCGCCCTGAGGCGGCCATCAGCGCCGCGTCCAGGCGATCCCCGCCGACGAGCGACTGCGGCGTGCGGTACGGTGATTCGACGAGCCGGAACTTCCGTTGGAGACGGGCCAGCGCGAGCATCCCATCGTCGCGCAACGCCGTCGCGAACTCCTCGGCGGCGAGACCGTCGATCTGGTGGCCGCCGTACGTGATGAAGTTGAACACGAAGCCCAGCTTCCCGAGCTCTTCAGGGAACCGGCGCATACCCTCGTCGCTCATCCCGGTCGTGTCCCAGTTGAACGATGGCGACAGGTTGTAGGCCAGCATCTTGTCCGGGTATTCCGCATGGATGGCCTCGGCGAACCGACGGGCATCCTCGAGGTTCGCCGTCTTCGTCTCCATCCAGAGCAGGTCGGCGAAGGGCGCCGCCGCGAGCGACTTGACGATCGCGTATTCGATCCCGCCCTGTACCTGGTAGTAGCCGTCCGGCGTCTTGGGCAGCTCCGGGTCCCAGGAGATCCGGATGCCGAGCGAGTCGGCCTTCTCGCTCACCTCGGCGAAGGAGGCGCGACTCGCGAAGGTGCGCCACTCGTCGAGCGTGATGTCGAACTGCGCGCCCTCGCCGATCCGGGACTCGAGGACCTCGCCAACGGCCTCGCCGTAGGTCTTGAGGCCCGCTTCCGCCTGCCAGGTCTCGGAGTACCGGGTGTCGATGGCGTCGAGCAGGCTATCGAGCTCGATGCCGCCTTCGGCTTCGCGCGCGATCTGGGCGTTCCGCTCGATGAGCGACATGAGCCCGACACGATCGAGCCAGGCCACCGCCTTCTGATACTCGCCGGCGGGTACCGCGAACAGGAGGTGGCCGCGGATGTCGTCCAGCCCGCGTTCGTGCAGTGACTTCTGGATGGCCAGGAAACCCGCGCGGTAGGTCGGCAGATCCAGGTTCGTCGCCCCCAGGATGAACGGCTGGTCGCGCTCGTCGCTGCGGCTGTCGAGGAACGTTGCGGCCTCCGCGTCGGTGCGGGCAACGATGATGCCGGGCACACGCATGATGTCCAGCTGTAAGCGCGCGGCGTTGAGACGCTTGTTCTGCTCATCCTGGGCGACGAGCACCTTGCCGGCCTGGTGGCCGCACTTCTTCGCCCCGGGCTTCTGGTCCTCGATGTGGTAGCCCGGCACGCCGGCCTCGACGAATCGACGGATAAGGTTCCGCACGTGGGCGTCGCCGCCATGGCCGGTGTCGGCGTCGGCGATGATGAACGGGCGGAAGTCCACCTCGGGCGTGGTCCGACGCTTCTCCTCGTCCATCTCGCTGCGGGCGAAGTGTTGATTCTTGTCGGCGGTGAGGAGCGCGCGGACCAGGCCGGCCGCTTCGTCGGGGACCTGGCTGAGCGGGTAGCTGGCGAGATCCGGACCGGGGTCCTCCGATCGCGACCCTTTCGCCGAGGTGGCCCAGCCACCGAGGTAGATGCCCTCGATCCCCATCCGCTTGAGCACGACCGCCTGACCGGGTGAGTAGGGCCCGAAGGTGGTGATCTGCCCGCCCTGGGCAAAGAGCTCGCGAAGACGGACGTAGAACCCCTCGGCAGCGGTTCGCGCGACCGTGTAGTCGGGCTGGATCGTGCCTTGTTGAGCTGCCACCTCTCGGGCGGTGTGGAGCCGCACGATGCCATCGAACCGGGACAGCGCGAACCACTCACGAGCGGCCGCGACTTGATCATCGAATGAGGTCACGGCTGTGAGCCGACCGTCTCCTGGACCCGTTGCCGTGGAC
The DNA here is from genome assembly GCA_013696945.1 of Chloroflexota bacterium. Classification (GTDB taxonomy): domain Bacteria; phylum Chloroflexota; class Limnocylindria; order Limnocylindrales; family CSP1-4; genus Palsa-1032. The sequence goes on from JACCXQ010000189.1 coordinate 5,501, forward strand.
CCGACTCGCGTTCCATGGTCGTCTCTCCGCTGCGGCTCGGAACCGAAGGTACGAGCTTACGGGCTAGCCGTCCACTCCTTCTCAAGGATCGGCCCCGTAGCGCCTGGCGGCTGAACTCGCGCACCCCTCAGTTTCGCCTGGCCGTCGGGCAGATCATGATGCGAAGCTACTCGCACGGAGGATCGGAGGTGCAGGTGGCGGCTGACCTGCCGAGCGGGCGGCTCGTCTTCTTCTTCAGCGATGTCGAGGGCAGCACGCGGCTCCTGACGGATCTGGGCGATCGGTTCCCACCGCTGCTTGGCGAGCACCAGCGGCTGGTCCGTGCGTCGTTGGCGGATCATGGCGGGATCGAGATCTCTACGGAGGGCGACTCGTTCTTCGCGGTCTTCCGTTCACCGGTCGACGCGGTGGCCGCGGCGGCCGACTCGCAAAGAGGGCTCGCCGCGCACGCCTGGCCGCGCGGGCATGAGTTCCGTGTTCGGATCGGCCTGCATGTCGGGCAGGCCATCGTGGCCGGAGACGACTACGTCGGCATCGACGTCAACCGAGCGGCCCGAATCGCTGCCGCCGGGAACGGAGGACAGGTGGTCCTCTCCGACGAGACGGCCGATGCTGTCGCCGGGAGGCTGCCCGTGGGCCTGGCGTTGCTCGATCTGGGGCGGCACCGGCTCAGGGAC
>JACCXQ010000340.1 GCA_013696945.1 Chloroflexota bacterium
CGACTGAGCACGATCCCGCCGATCCCGACGGCGAGGCTGATCCCGAACGCTGCGGCGATCCCCAGCGCGGTCGAGGTACCACTCATCGCCGCGGAGGCGATGACGGCCCCGCCGACGCCGGTGCCCAACGACGTGCCCAGGACATCGCTGAGCTGGAGTGAGGAGGTCGCGGCGCCCTGCTGTCCGGCCGGCGCGTCGCGCAGCACCAGCAGCGACAACGTCGAGTAGGCGAGGCCCATCCCCAGGCCCACCACCCCCCACGTTGCCACGCTCACCAGGACGGGCACGCCCGGGAGCAGGATGACCGCCGTCGTCCCGACGCCGACCGCCACGACGGCGAACCCGAGCCCCACCAGCCGCCGCCCGCCCCATGAGCTGAAGCGGTGCGCCTGGATCCAGGCACCAGCTGTCCATGAGAGCGTCGCCGCGGTGAGGGCGAGGCCAGCTTCGGTCGCCGTCGTGCCGCGAACCTCGACAAGGGCGAGCGGCAGGTAGGCCTCCGCCCCGAAGAAAGCGAACGTGAGCACGCCGCGAGCAAGGACCGTCGCTGGCAGGCCTCGCGCCGCCGTGAGGGTCCCCGCAGGCAGCAGCCGGCGCAGCGCAGGCAGGCCGATCACGAGCCCTCCGACGGCCATGGGGATGGCGAAGGGTGCCGTCGGTGCCGTCGATGCGGCCAGCAGTAGCGCAGCACCCGCTGTCACCAGGATGGCGGCACCCAGGCGCCTCGCCTCCGCCCTCCGCCCAGCGGGCATCCCGTCCGTTCGGTCGGCGTCGTCCCGTGATCGGAGCGCGCGAAGGGTGAACCCACCGAAGAGCAGGATGAAAGGCAGGAGGCCCAGGAACACGAGCCGCCACGTCAGGTGGTCGCCGATCCAGCCCGCCAGGGCCGGTCCGAGGAGACCGGGCACCACCCACGCGGTCGAGAGGATGGCGAACATCTGCGGCCGCGTCCGCTCCTCGTATCGGCGGCTGATGGTCACGTACGCGACGGCCGGGATCGCCCCTGCGCCCACCCCCTGCACGATCCGACCCAGCACGAGGATCGGCATCGACGCCGCGACGCCGGCGATCAGGACACCGACGGCGAAGAGAAGGAGCCCGACCAATAGCGGTCGGACGACCCCGACCCGGTCGATAGCCCCACCCGCGGCCACGATCCCCACGAGGTTGCCAAGGAAGAAGCCGCTGAACGCCCAGCCGTAGAGCGCGACGTCGCCGAGCTCGCGAGCCACGAGCGGCATCACCGCGGCCACCGCCAGTGCTTCGAACGCGACGAGCGTGACCGTCGCGACGAGGCCGATCGTGAGCCCGCGCCGTGTGGGGCCCCAGACGCTCTCTCCCTCGCGCGCGCGTGCGCGGGCGCCCTCCCGGGGGTCCCTTTCCGCCTCGGGGTCCCTTTCCACCTCGCGGTCCCTTTCCGCCTCGTCCCTCACTTGGTGCAGGTCACGCGCGGGGTGCCGCGTCCTCGTGATCGTCAGCCCGCTGGCGCAGTCGCCGATCCCTCACCGGTCGACGCTCGGCACTGTTGCCCGCGCGCTTCTCCTGATCACAAAGGCCGCAGCCCTTGTGCTTCTGACCCTTGTGCGACTTCTCATGTATTCCGCGAATGGTAGCGAGCGCTAGCGCGCCGCCGTGCTACGCGGTCGGCTGGGTGTTGCTGGTGGAAAGGCTTCCCCTGGCGCGGAGGGCGGCTACCTGGCCGAGCGCCGGGATCACCCGCTCGGGGCGGTCGCGCTCCGGGCCCCGGGCACCCGTCGCCCATCCTGTCCGGGCGAAGGCATCGACCACCCGCGGGTCGAACTGGATGCCCGAGTACTTCCGTAGCTCGCCCATCGCCTGCTCACGCGTCAGCGGCACCGGCCGATAAGGTCTGGAGGCGGTCATGGCCTCGAAGGCGTCGGCCACGTGGAGGATGCGCGCCAAGAAGGGGATGCCCTCGCCGATGAGCCGGTCCGGATAACCGGAGCCGTTGAACCACTCGTGGTGATGCCGGATGAGCGGCAGCTCCGGCGCCAGCTTCTTGACGCCCTTCAGGATCTCCTCGCCCTTCACCGGGTGCTCGTTCATGAGCATCCGCTCCTCGCGATCGAGCCGGCCGGGCTTCAGGAGCACCGCGTCACGAACCCCGATCTTGCCGATGTCGTGCAGCAGGCCGCCCCACTCGAGCTGCTCCAGCCCCGACTCGCTGACGCCCATCTCCTTCCCGATGTCCACAGCGATCGACGACACGTGCTCCGAGTGCTTCTTGGTCGAGGGATCGCGCGCGTCGATGGCGCTCGCCAGCGCCCGCACCGTCTGGGTGAACATGTCCCTGATCTCGACCACGCTCGCGTACGCCGCCCGAGTGGTGTACAGCGGAAGCGCAAAGATGACTGCAACGAGAGGCCCGACCGTGACGTATGCATCGGCCATCAGCCAAGCCAACGGCGCAAGGCCCAAGAGTGCGACGCCGAAGGACTTGGCATCGGCCACCAACAGACCCGGAAGCGGCCGCCCGTCGCGAAGGGCGATCGCGAGTGCAGTGAGTGCCTCGTTCAGGACGAAATAGGTTCCGCCCGCAGCCACTACGCCTAGGAGGGCTCCACTCGAGGCTGGTACAAAGGTCGTCCCCGCGAGCGACTGAAAAACGGCTGCAGCCATGATTGCGGGAATGACAGTGACCGCGTGGTTGTAGAGAGTTCCGTACCATGGCACGCGGCCACGTATCTCCCGGAGCTCCGTGGAGCCTAGCAGTGCCACGATACCCGCGGCGGCGGGTCCGCCGAGCGCAGCTGCGGCCAGGAGCGGGGCCGAAAGCACGCTCACGATGGCGCCTCGCGGCGTGTGAACGGGGAAGGCCGATGCAGCCGCACACACAACTACCCAGTAGGCGATGCCTGGAAAGGACTGATCTGGGCCATTGAGGGTCGCGCCGATTGGAGACGCAAGCCAGGACGCGACCAACATCAGCACCGCGGTCGCGATTACGACGCTCAGCAGTAGTTTCAGTCGGGTGGGCACGAGTACCGCGGGCTCCGAGTGCGACGGCAGAAACGAAGTATGGAGGCGCGAAACGCGCCTCCATACTGGAACCTTGGTACCAAATTAGACCGGGACTCGCTAGAGGCCTCGAACTCCAGCGCCCCCGCCAAATGCCACAGCCGCGAGCAGTCCTAGAACGAGAGCGAGGCGTGCTAGCCGCGACTGCATACCGTCACCAGGGCTTCGTGCTCATGTTCGCCTCCACGCGCGCCTCTCCATGCGTGGGCTCTCGTGCGCAGCACAAGAACCGACCTGACTAACCGTCGGTCGGTTGCACTAGCCGCTCGGCCCTGCCCTAAGTGCCCAGTTCAGGCAGGGTCTCTACGCGTCCGAGATCTTCACACCGCCTACCAGTACGGAAGTACTGCTAAGCCGTTGGGACTGTAGAGGCGAGTGGCGAGCTCCCTCAATACGTCGGGTGGCTTACCTGCGGCTAGTGTCCTGTGGGCAGCCCGGCACCGAGGACCGCGGCTAGTGACGGCGGCTCTGCGCCGATGTCTGATCCGTACGCTCGAGCGAAGTGGTCGTACTGTCGCATCGCTGCAGCAGGTGTGCCGATTGCGCCGTAAAGCCAAATCAGCTGCATCTCGATATCCAGTGAGGACGGGTCCACCGTCAGAGCTTGCTGACATTCCCTAAGCGCACCTTCAAGGTTTCCGGCGGCCACGAGATGGCGAGTGAGCGCTTGGACGACTGCCAGGTATGTCGCGTGAAGCTGATCCCGCCACGCCAGTGACCACTCTTCATACTCGAACTCGGGGGCGAATCTCCCGTGATAGGCGCGGACTGCCGCAGCCATCCGTGCGGCGTCGGCCTCTCCGGTGAGTGCTCCTATAGACGCGTCAGCGAAGGTTGCGCTGTCCGTGGTTACCAACGCAGGATCGAGCCAAACGATTTCGGACTCGTATGAGACGTAGTTGGCGGATCCATGTTCGTCGTACCAAGGATCTATGTCTCGTCTCAGAAAGTACAGCGTCTGGTTTAGGCTGTTTGCAGCTGCATCTGGCTCAGCGTCCGGCCATAGGTCATCCAGCACCTGTTCCCTCGTTGCCGTATGTTGCGGGCGAGTGACTAAGTACATCAGTAGAGCAGCGGACTTGCGGCGCGTCTCTGAAAGCGTGATCATGCGACCATCCGTTTCATATTCGACGCGGCCCAGATCGTGGACTAGGAGCGAAGGACTCACACGAGACAGAAGGGTGCGCGCAAGCCGTCGACCCTTGAGACGTTTCCGCTGAGTACGGTCGAACGCCACCAACCGCGGTATGTCTTCTCTTGTCCCGTGCTCGGCGAGCAAGCGAGCGGCCGCGAACGAAGTCGGCGGATGGGACGACGTCAGGGCTCGACGCAACGCCGGCAGCCATCGGTGGGGCCAAGCGCGGACGGACTCGGTGAGTTCCCCCGGTGGCTCATCAAATAGATAGAGTCCTATCGCGATGGCGTCCGCCGTCTCGAGGAGGGTCAGGGCGCCCAGACCAGCTCCAACCGTCAGTGCCCTTCGAAGAGCCGGGCCATCCTCGGAGGCGACGGCGTGAACGATACGAAGTCGCACTTCGAACCGACGGGCACCCTGGCGCTCCGCGACCCGGATTCCCCGCTCCGCAAGTTCGCGCGCCTCGGCCTCGCCAGCGAGCAGAGCGACTAGAGAGATGCGAGCGAGCCAAGTCGAGAGGTAGCCGACTTCGGCGGCATTGGGAGTCGCTGTAGCCGCCAGCGCCTGGGCGGCCGCGTAGCGGCCCGTGGCGACCTCGAGGAGAAGCTCCGCCCAGACAACCGCGGTGCCCGCGGTTAGGTCAGTCCGTCCCTCGGCAGTTCGGCGGCGTGCCTCAGCGATGAGCTCAGTCGCGGGGTCGATGTCTCCGCAGACCGCGAGGGTCGCGCCTACCTCAGCGAATGCGTCCGCGTCGCCCTCGGCCCGCAAGTCAAGCGGCGGTGCGACTTCTTGCCGTACCCCATCAGGCACGCCCAGTTCCCGTTGAACAGTGAACAACATGGCGCGGGTTGACTGAGCCTCGAAGTGTTGAGCACCGGTGGATTGGAACTCCAGCAGGGCGTTCTCCGCGAGCTGGACCACGAGCCGATAGTCGCCTTGCACCAGCGCAGTAACAGCGGCGTTGTGATAGCTGACCCCCGCGTAATAGTGGTGTCCCGCTCGAACTTGAGCTTGTGCCAGATTTGTGATTAGCAGAAGCGCATCCCGCAAAGTGGCGCCTTCGTGGCTCGCCAGCATTGCCCGGTAGGCTCTGGCGATGCTCCGTGCCGAGGTCGGCGTCGACGGATCGTTCAAGAGCTCGTTCAGGTGGAGCCTCAGGTCATTGAAATCGCCGGCCCGATAGCACGCATAGGCCTGGATTTGCCTGATGAGTGCCCTCGTCTCTGGTGGTTGAGCTGACGAGTCGACCGTGGCCAGCAGATCAAGGGCAGCACGAGGGTTTACCTCCGCTCTGGCCCGTGCTTCGAGGGCCATAACGGCTGGCGGGATTTCGACGTTCTTGATGCTCGGGAGCATCTCCGTGGCGGCACCCCACGATCCACTGCCGAGCGCTTCCGAGGCGGCATCGGCGAGGGTGCGCATCGCGTCCTTGTGGTCGCCGGCCTGGATGTAGTGGTGGCACGCGGTCAGCCAGTCATCCGTTTCGGCGACATGAGCTACGCGGCGGTGCATCTCGGCACGCTCGTCGCTGGTCGTTTGCTCGTCGAGGCGGCCGAGCAGGAAGTCGCGGAGAAGCGGATGGAACCGGCGACTGACGCTCGTGAGCGAGCTGCGACCGAGGAGCCCGAGATCCTCAGCCTCCATCAGGAGCCTTACGACCTCAGCCGACTCGGCAGCGCCGGAGGCCCCAAGGATCGCAGCGGCGTAACGCGGGTCGACCCGCTGGAGCAACGCGGTCCGGGTAACGAAGCGCTGCATATCGGGGTCAAGATGGCCGACGACCTCCTCTGCCAGGAAGTCGTAAAGCGACCCTTTGGCTCCCGACATCACGCGGATGAACGACCTGACCTCGGCCGGCGGGCGCGAACGGATCGACGAGTACAGCAACTGGAGGCTCGCGCCCCAGCCTTCGGTCCGCGCGTCGACCTGGCGGAGGAGGTCTGGTTCGAGTGGGTGACCATAGGTGGACGCGAACAGCTCTTCGGTCTCCGCGGGGGAGAAGCGCAGGTCGTCGGTCGTCAGTTGCGCGAGCTCACCCTTGGCCGCCAGCCGGCCGAGCTGAAGATCCGGTCGTCGGCGCGAGGAGATCAGGAACGTGAGAGACGTTGGTGCTCGCTCGAGCAGGCGTCCGAGCATCTCCGCCACGTCGGTGCTCTCGTCGACGACGTGGAAGTCATCGAGGATGAGCATCGTCGGCGCCTCTCCCAGGGCTCCGAGCTCGGAGATCAGGGAGCCCAAGACGATGTCGCGTGACGGGTTCATCACCGCCATATCGCGCAGCAGGCTCGCTGTGGAGGGCGCGAACCCGGGTACCACCTCTCGACACGCGGCGATGAAGTAGTTGATGAACGTCACCCAGTCGCCGTCGCTCGACTCCAGTTTGTACCAGAGGCACCGGACGACATCGCGACGCGCGAAGTCGGCGAGCAGCGTGGTCTTGCCGTATCCCGCCTCGGCGATGATCAGCTTGAGGCGGTCGTCCGCGTGGTCAGCCAGCCAGCCGAGCAGCCGCTCGCGCGACAGCGTCTGGTCGCGGACCGGAGACGCCTCGACCTTGCTGCGGATGATCGAGGCGAGCAGCGGATCGCGTTCTCGACCGCGCGTGGACGAGCGCCGACGGACCGGCGGTGTCCGAGCGACCGGCGACGCCTCCGGCACGCTCCGCGGCTCGGTCACCGGTTCAGCATCCACGGCAGCGGCGGGCGGCACGGCGCGGTGCGGCATGCGCGCATCTTCGGATGAGCGGCTCACCGGTGGCTTACCGCGACTGTGGAGATCTCGCTCAGCCGCCCTCGTACTCGAAGTGGATCTTCAGCTCCACGCGGTACTCGCTGATCTCGCCGTCGACCACGGTGGCGGTCGACTTCACGACCTCGATCTCACGGATGTTGCGTACCGTCCGGGCGGCCGTCGCGACCGCCTGACGCGCCGCGTCGCTCCACGAGCTTGGGCTGGTACCGACCATCTCGCGGATGATGTAGACGCCCATCGGTCCGTTTCCTCCTCCTGACCTCACACGGGAAGGGCGTGAGTGTACGGAACCGGCGCGCGACACCTCGCGTCTGGCCGCCATGCCGAACGTTGCCGCAACCCCGCGTGCCCTCCGCGCGACCACGTCGATCGCCCTCGCCGGGCTCCTCGTCCTCGTCGCCTGCAACACGGGAGCGCCACCGACGGCCGGCCCGGATGTCACCCCGGGCGCATCGCCCGGTCCCGCGTCGACTGGCGCGCCATCGTCCACACCGGGCCAGGTCGGCGAGATAGACCACCCGACCGAGCCCACCGCAGTCGTCCTTCGTATGTTCGTGGGGGGTGGCTTCGTTCCGCTGGAGCTCGCGCTCACAGAAGCGCCCGTCTTCACGCTCTACGGCGACAACACGGTCATCTTCCGCCCACAGGCCACGGAGGCACAGCGGCTCGGCCCTCTGAGCGGCGATCCGGCGTACATCAAGGCGACGATGAACGCTGAGCAGGTCGATGCGCTGCTTCGCTTCGCGCTCGGCGCGGGCGGCCTGCTGGATGAGGTCGAGACGACCGAGGTCTACCGCCCGGAGGCGGACCGCGGCTTCCTGACCGAGTCGTTCCCGGGGCAGGTGGGCGAGCTCATCGATTTGCCCTGGGACGACCTGTCGCTGGACGACTTCCCATCCGGAGACGAGCCCACCAGGGCGACGACCCTGACACCCGAACAGGTCGGAGCCGTCACGACTGAGCCGACCGGCGGGGTGGCGGGGCTGCGG
>JACCXQ010000003.1 GCA_013696945.1 Chloroflexota bacterium
CCACAACGGCCTGCGCTCGATCATCGCCGAGATGGGCACACAGCGGTTCGCACGGTTGCGCGTCGGGATCGGCGAGCCATCGCGACAGGCGGTCGACCATGTGCTCAGCCGGTTCGCGGCGGACGAGCGGGCGCGCGTGGAGGTGGTCCTGGACGCGGCTGCCGATGCGGTCGAGGAGTGGGCACGGGATGGCGCTGCCCGGGCGGCCAATCGGTGGAACGCCTGGGTCCTGCCGGAGGACGACGGTGAAGCACTTCCGGCGGATGAGGGGCCATCGGATGGCCAGGCGGCCGACCGACCGATCGCCGACCGACCAGTCACCCCCGACGCCGAAGGCATCGTCCGGACGCGGACCGGCTGGCGCAAGCTCCTGGGTCGCGCGGGTCCCGAGCCACGATGACCGACACCGCCCAGGTCCTCCGAGGAAGGCGCGGACGTGACCGCCACATCGCCGATGCCGTGGCGTCACCCTCCGGACGTCCCACCGACTCGGCCGGCCACCGCCCCAGGGTGCCCGACCTCTCCGTCCTGACCGGCCTGCTCGCTCGATCGGGCGAGATCGCGGCCCTCGTCGCGCGGTTCGCCCAGTCGAGCGGCCGCGCGCCCGCGCTCCGCCACGTGACCTACGCCGCCATGCCCCACGGCGCCAAGACGTTCCTGGCGGCGGCGCTCGTCCAGGCGTCGGGTGGGCGGCTGGTCTGGGTCGCGCGCGACGCGGAGATCGCCGATCGCGTCGCGGAGGAGCTCCAGGCGTGGCTCGGCGACCCCCGCGCCGTGATGACGCTGGAGCCGCGCACGGCCTTGGCGTATGAGCGCTCCGAGCTCGTTCGCGACGAAAGCGCAGCTCGTGTGGCGACGCTGGCCGCGTGGCGCTCGAGCGCTGGCGAAGGCGCGGCCACGGGGGCGCCCCGTGTCCTGGTGACCAGCGTCCAGGCGCTCTTCCAGCGCACGTTGCCCCCTGACGCGCTCCCCGACCAGCCCCTGACCCTCCGCCGGGGCGCGCGCATAAGCCAGGATCGCGTCCTGCGGGCGCTGGTCGAGCTGGGCTACGAGCACGTCGCCGAGGTCGGCGGACGCGGCGAGTTCGCGCGCCGGGGCGGCATCGTCGACTGCTTCGCGGCCGGCCAGCCGCTCCCCGTCCGCATCGAGTGGTTCGGTGACGAGATCGATTCTCTCCGGGCGTTCGATCCAGCCGACCAGCGGGGCACGGGACCGGTCGAGTCGAGCGTGCTGCTCCCGGCCAGCGAGTTCCTCCTGCCCGCAGCAGACGGGAGTGGGACCACCGGCCTCACCGCGCGCCTCGGCCGCCTCGCGACGCGGCTGCCCGAGACCCTCCAGTCCGACTTGGCACGCCTCGAGCAGGGGCACCTGACCGACGCCGCAGAGATCTGGGGCGGGGTGCTCGCGCCATCGACCGCCCTTGACCACCTGGGCGATGCGATCTGGCTGGTCGATGAGCCCGGGGACGTCGACGAGGTCGCCGACACCCTCTGGAGCCAGGCCGATGAGCGCCGAGCCGAACTGGAGCGGGCGGGTGAGCTGCCCAAGGGTTGGCCCGAGGCGTACCCCGCGCCGCGCGACTGGAAGCGCCGCCGCCTCGACGCGCGCACCCTCGGGCTGACCTGGGAGAGCGAGGCCCACGGCGCGCCCCCCGGCGGCAACCCGTTCGGCTGGCACGAGCCGGTCATGCCGCCGGCAGCGATCACGGGCCTCGCCACGACCATCCAGCGCTGGCGGCGCGAGGGTGCCCGTGTCGTGCTCGCCTCTGACCAGTCGGCGCGGCTCTCGGAGCTGCTCTCCGACGCCGATATCGTCGCCGCCCCCGTCGCTCATCTCGACGATGCGCCGCCACCCGGCGGCCTCGCGCTCGTCGAGCGCAGCCTGAACGGTGGCTTCGCGGGGGGTCCGGACGGCCTGGTCGTGGTCACCGACCGCGAGCTCTTCGGCACCGTCCGCGTCCGTCGACCGCGCGCCCTCCGTCGGGTCGTCCCGCGCGACCTCCTGGAACGGCTGGAGCCCGGCGACGTGGTGGTCCACATCGATCACGGAGTTGCTCGCTACGCAGGCCTCATCCGGCGCGCAAGCGGCGATACGGGCGAGGAGCGCGACTTCCTGGCGCTCCACTTCGCCGGAGCGGACCGCATCTGGGTGCCGGTCGAGCAGATCGAGCGGGTCACGCGCTACGCGGGCGGCGACCACCCGCAGCTGTCCAAGCTCGGCGGCACGGAGTGGCAGCGCGCCAAGACGCGGGTCCGCAAGGCGGTCGGCGATCTTGCCAAGGAGCTCCTGGAGCTCTACTCGGCGCGAGCGCAGGTGCGCGCCCGGGCCCTCGGCGACGACACGCCCTGGCAGGCCGAGATGGAGGCCGCCTTCCCCTACGAGGAGACGCCCGACCAGCTGCGCGCTGCGATCGAGGTCAAGGCCGACCTGGAACGCGAGCGCCCGATGGACCGCCTGGTCGTGGGCGACGTGGGCTATGGCAAGACCGAGGTCGCGCTGCGTGCCTGCTTCAAGGCGATCCAGGAGGGGACGCAGGTGGCGGTCCTCGTCCCCACGACCGTGCTCGCGGCACAGCACCTCGCGACGTTCAGCCAGCGCTTCGCCGCCTACCCCATCACGATCCGCATGCTGAGCCGGTTCGTGCCGCCGGCAGAGCAGCGCGCGACCGTGGAGGGGCTGGCCGCGGGATCGATCGACCTGGTCATCGGCACGCACCGCCTGCTCAGCAAGGACATCCGGTTCAGGGACCTTGGCCTCGTCGTGGTCGACGAGGAACAGCGCTTCGGGGTCGCGCACAAGGAGCGGCTCAAGCGGCTGAAGACGGAGGTCCACGTACTGACGCTCTCCGCCACGCCCATCCCGCGGACGCTGAACCTGGCGCTCGCCGGGGTCCGCGACATGAGCGTCATCGAGACGCCGCCGGAGGACCGCCTGCCCATCCAGA
>JACCXQ010000192.1 GCA_013696945.1 Chloroflexota bacterium
CTCCCTGACTGCTCCGCGGCGGAAACCCGTGGGACATGTATCACGCGTGATACACTACTCGCGTGGCTGAGGTGACGATCCGCGAGCTCCGAAACAAGGGGGGCGATGTGGTCGACCGCGTGGTCCGCGGCGAACGCCTGACCGTGACCCGCGACGGCAAACCAGTCGCCGAGCTGCATCCGATTCGCCCCGAGGGCGTTGACGGCGGGGCGCTCCTGCGGCGCTGGGCGCATCTGCCACCGGTGGACGGCGCCGCTCTACGTGAGGACCTCAGGTCGGTCATCGAGTCGGATCTGTGAGCGATCGGCCCGTCGCCCAAGGGCTGCTGGACACGAACCTGGTGATCCTGCTGCCTCGGCTCCGGGACGCGACGGTCCTGCCGGAGGTCCCGCTCATCTCCGCGATAACGCTGGCCGAGCTGAGCGCTGGGCCACTCGTCGCCAGAACGGACGAGGAACGGGCCGCTCGGCAGGCGCACCTCCAACAAGCAGAGGCGGACTTCGATCCGCTGCCTTTCGATGCGGCGGCCGCACGGGCGTTCGGACAGGTGGCCGCCTCACTTCGACGAGCGGGCCGAAAGACGGCGGCGCGTGCCTACGACGCGATGATCGCCGCCACCGCGCTCGCCAACGACCTCCCGCTCTACACGTGCGACCCGGCCGATTTCGCGGGGATCGGCGGCCTCGCCGTCGTGGCAGTGCCACATCCGGACGCATCCGGCTGACGAGGAGCCGTGACCGGCGAGCCGATGGCAGAGCCCTGGCCCACGCGCATCGACGCATAACGCAGCATCGTCGCGCTCAGGGGCGACGAGCGTCCGCCAGCCACGCGAGAGCCGGATCCGCCTGCGCAACCCGAAACGGAGCGGTGGTCGGCGAAGGCGCCACGCCCGCGCCCGACCTGACTTCGGCGATCGCTGGAACCCGGCTCTAGCCGTACGCCGGCTCGAGCCCGGGGAACATCGGGAAGTGGCGCACGTTCAGGGTCAGGAGCTGCGCGCCGACCTCCTGCGCGCCTGCCGCGATGAGGTAGTCGACCGTGTCGACGCCGGGGTGGGATCGGAGGAAGGTGGCCGCCAGCCGACCGGCCGCGTCAGCCAGGTCCACAGTCACGTCGACCCACCGCAGCTGACCGAGAAGCGTAACGATCAGGGGCTCCTCCTCGGGACGCGCCCCCGCGAGGATCTCGGTGCGCACGGGGGTCACGCTCCACAACTCATCGCCAGCCTCCACGGCCCCGCGAAGCCGGTCAGCAGCGCGCCGATCCCCCCGCAGATGATCGATCAGCACCGACGTATCGACCACCAGCAGCAAGTGGTCAGCCTTCTCGGTGCAGCCGGCCGAGGCGGCCCGGTCTGAGGCGCTCGACGGTGGCCTCGCCAGTCTCCGCGTGGCCCGACCAGATGCCGTCCGTAGCCTCCAGAGCATCGAGGGCCTCGCGCTGCTCGCTCGGCACGAGGTAGCGCGCGCCGATGGCTTCGCGGATCAGCTGCGACCGGGTCCGGCCGGTCTGGGCGGCGGCTTTCGCCAGGGCCGCCGACTCACGCTTCGTGAGATAGATCTGGGTTCGCTGCATGATGTATAGATACATCGTGATAGCTTCCGCCGTCAACCCCCCGCGGTTGACTCTGGGCGCCGCCAAGGACTATCATCTAGCGGATGCTATCGAACGGTAGCGCACATCGGCTGGTCGTCGACACCGGACCACTCATCTACATCTCCAAGATCGATGCTCTCGACCTGTTCACCTCCGATGAACCGGCGCACATCTCCGATGCGGTCCACAGGGAGGCGGTGCTGCCGCAGGCCGCATACCGCTTTCCGGAGATCGCGGCGATCGAGACTGCCATTCGCGCCGGCCGCATCAAGGTTTCGGCGCTGCGACCTGACGAGAGGGAAGTCGTCCTCGATCTCGGGCGCAGGATGCCGGGTCTCGGCCTCGGCGAGCGGGGGACGATCGCGGTGGCCAGTTCGCGCGGGTGGTCGGCCGTCCTGTTCGATCGACAAGCCGGCCGTATCGCGCAGTCGTTGGGCGTGCGAGTCGTCGGGATCGTCGAACTGCTGTTCTGGCGGACCGCGGACGAGGCGTTACTGGAGTCGCGGATCCGCCGGTTCGCGGCTCTCGTCGAGATGCGGATCGAGGCACGGGACCAGCTGCTGGAACGCGTGAAGGAGCGATCGAGATGGTGACCACGGACCGGCTCCAGGTGAATATCAGGCTGGAGCGCGAGCTGGTCGCGGAGCTGGACGAGATGGCCGGCGCCGAGAACCTCGACCGGACGGAGCTCGCCCGCCGGCTGCTGCGGGAAGGGCTCCGGCGCGAACGCCTTGACATCGCCGTCCGTCGCTACCGGGA
>JACCXQ010000020.1 GCA_013696945.1 Chloroflexota bacterium
TCCAGGAGGGGTGCGATCGGCCCGAGCTCGGCTCCGGGTGTATCGACCGCGGCGAACCGGAACGCACGCGCCGGCAGGTGCGCGATGTCGCTGAGCGGCGCTACGGTCCATCGGAAGCCTTCGGGGAGTCGCGTCAGGACCCTATCGCCGAGCCACAGGGCGCGCCCACCCGACGCACGATGGGTGGCGGACGCGAGCTGATCGAGCCACGCGGCGTCGCGTGCCTCCGTCTCCGACTGCTTGTCGGCCTCCACGGCGTCCACCGCGGTCCGTGTCACCGCCACGCTCTCCGGAGTGGCGTCATCTGCGAGCCCCATGGCCCAGGCGCCGGTCTCGAGGCAGCCACGCACGAGCGCCTCGGCGCTGCCAGCGGCCAGGGCGCCACGGAGCCACACCCCGGGGATCGCCCCGGCCGCTGTCGCCAGCTCGATCAGCGTTCGCTGCGCGGTGTCGGGCTCCACGCTCGCCTCGATCCCCATTAGCAGCTCCAGAGGCCCCATCGAGAGACACGAAGCCACGGCGTCGAGCATCACCGCATCGTCCGCCCGGGATGCCTCGACCACCGCCCACGTCCGAGTACCCGAGGCTAGAGCAGCGGTCACGGCCTCCGTCCACCCTGCCGCGTCGGCCTGGTCCTCGACGAGGATGGCGTCGCTCGCGGCGTCCGCGAGCATCCCCACGATCTGGTGAACGTCGGCCGATCGAGTCGCACTGACGGACGGACGCCGGCCCGGCGTGGGGTCGTCACCACCCTTGAGGCGCGGCAGCACGCCCGCCACGACGACGGGCGCCGCCGGATCGCGGTCGGACGCCCCTTCCTCGGCGGCTTCCCGGGCCAACCGCACGGCCGCTTCGGTCCACTCGCGGGAGCGCCGGCTCTCCCCGACCTGGACCAGAGCGCGTCGGTGGGTGAGCCACGTCGGCGCGACGATGGCATCGGCGCCCGCCGAGACGCGTGCTGCAAGGTCCTGGCGCGCATGGGCCGCCGCACGCACATGCAAGGGCTCGTACCACGCCGGATCGGAACCGGGTACGGGCGGATCCCGCTCGGCGCCCGCCGAGCCCGCGATGACCAGCGCTCCCATGGAGGCGTCAGGCAGCCGGCAGCTCGCCCTCTGTCGGAGCGGGTGCCGCATCGGTCACGGGCAGCCCGGCATCGCGCCACGCGATGATCCCCCCGGTGACGTTGGTGACGTCCCCGAACCCGTGACGGCTCAGATGCTCGGCGGCGACGAGGCTTCGCTTGCCGGACGCGCACATCACGAGCAGTGGGCGGTCGCGCGGCAGGCGATCGATGCCGTCGGCCAGCTCGCTGAGTGGCAGCAGCACAGCGCCCGGGACGCGCAGCGCGGCGAACTCGTCCCGCTCACGGACGTCGAGGATCAGTGCGCGCTCGCCTGGGTCCTCGAGCCGGCCGGCTGCGGACGCCACGTCGCACGATGGGATCGGTCCCGTTGGGCTCATCGTCACTCCTCAGTCACTCGAGGTCAGCGAGCTGCCGCCTGCCGCCGAAGCCTTCGTTCACCTCGTGCCACCATCCGATGTCCCCCTCGCCGAGCCGCCAGCAGAGCCAGATCGGCCTGCCGTTGGCGAGCGCCGGGAAGTCGATCAGTCCGCTCGGGATGTCGCGGAGCGTGATGCCCCAAGCATCGATCCTGGCCACGTCCCGCTGCATGCGCCTGACGACGTCGCGGAGCACGGTTTCGCGGTCGGCGAGCTCACGCGCGTGGTCATCGCTGCCGTTCGACTGGCGGAACCGCGCAAGCTCCTGCTGGGCTCCAGCGACCGCATCACGGTCGTCGCGCAGCCGCTCCAGTATCGGGCGAACCTCCCGGACGCGGGCGTTCGCGTCATCGATCGCGTAGTAGCGCGTCACCTCCGGATTCTCGCACCGCCTTTGCTAGCATGCCGGGATGCGTCTTGCCGAACGCGTCCAGGACATCGGGACCGAGACAGCGTTCGAGGCGGCGGCCCGCGCGCGCGCCCTCGAGGCGACCGGGCGCGACGTCATCCACCTCGAGATCGGCGAACCGGACTTCGACACGCCGCGCAACATCCGCGAGGCGGCGAAGCGAGCGCTGGACGACGGCTGGACGCACTACGGCCCGCCGCTCGGCCTGCCTGCCCTGCGAGACGCGATCGCGGCCGACGCGACGACGCGGAAGCGCTTCCCGGTGGACGCAGAGAACGTCGTGGTGACGCCCGGCGCCAAGCCGATCATGTTCTACGCGCTGCTGGCGCTGACCGGCCCTGGCGACGAGGTCATCTACCCCGATCCGGGCTTCCCGATCTACGAGTCGATGACGCGCTTCACCGGAGCCACTCCCGTGCCCATCCCCCTCCGCGAGGAGCACGAGTTCCGGATGGACGTCGACGAGCTGCGCTCGCTGGTCACCGATCGCACACGGCTCATCATCTTCAACTCGCCACACAACCCGACCGGCTCGGTGCTCACGCAGGACGACCTTCGTGCCATCGCCGACCTGGCCATCGAGCGGGACATCACCGTGCTGGCCGACGAGATCTACGGCCGCATCGTGTACGAGGGCGAGCATCACTCGATCGCGGCGCTGCCCAGGATGGCCGAGCGGACCATCCTCCTCGACGGGTTCTCCAAGACCTGGGCGATGACCGGCTGGCGCCTGGGCTACGCGATCCTGCCGTCACCGCTCGTGCCGGTCTTCAGCCGGCTCATCATCAACAGCGTGAGCTGCACGAGCAGCCACTCGCAGCACGCGGCGCTCGAGGCGTTGACCGGGCCGCAGGACGATGTGGACGGCATGGTGGAGGAGTTCCGCGCTCGGCGGCAGCTCATCGTCGATGGGCTGAACGCGATCCCGGGCATCCGCTGCCTCCGGCCGCACGGCGCGTTCTACGTCTTCCCGAACATCGCCGGGACGGGCGCGGACGGCCCGGCGCTAGCTGACCGGCTGCTCAACGAGGGCGGCGTGGCGGTGCTGTCGGGGACCGCGTTCGGGACCGTCGGCCGCGACCACCTTCGGGTCAGCTACGCCAACTCGCGCGAGAACATCAGCCGCGCGCTCGAGCGGATCGCGATGGTCGCGGCAAGCGCCCCGCCGGAGAGCGCCCCCGCGGCGGCAGCGGGACCGGCCTCCGTCGCGACGCGCGTCTGAGGTGGCGCCGCGCGTCCTCGTCACGCGGCGCATCCCCGACGCGGGCCTCAAGCTGGTACTCGACGCGACCGACGCCGACCTATGGGAAGACGAGCTGCCGCCGCCGCGCGACGAGCTGCTCCGGCGCGTGGCGGGCGTCGAGGGGCTGCTTTCCCTGCTGACGGATCGCGTCGACGACGAGCTGCTCGACGCGGCGGGAGGGCAGCTCAAGGTCATCAGCAACTTCGCGGTCGGCTTCGACAACATCGACGTGCCCGCCTGCACGCGGCGCGGCATCCCGGTCGGCAACACGCCCGGCGTCCTGACCGAGACGACGGCCGACCTCGCCTTCGCCTTGCTGATGGCCGTCGCGCGCCGGCTGACGGAGGGCTATGACCACGTCCGCCAGGACCGCTGGAAGACGTGGGGCCCGATGCTGCTGCTCGGGCGGGACATCCACGGTGCGACGCTCGGCATCGTTGGCTTCGGGCGGATCGGTCGGGAGATGGCGAAACGCGCGAGCGGCTTCGGGATGCGTGTCCTGTACCACGATGTGCATCGCGCCAGCCCGGACGACGAGGCGGCGCTGAACGCCGAGTCGGTCGAGATGGACCGGCTCCTCGCCGAGAGCGACTTCGTCTCCCTCCACACGAACCTCACGCCCGAGACGGAGCATCTGCTCGACGCGGACGCGTTCGGGCGCATGAAGCGTGGCGCGATCGTCATCAACACGAGCCGAGGACCGGTCATCGACCCTGACGCCCTGGAGCGGGCGCTGGCGAGCGGCCAGATCGGTGGCGCCGGCCTCGACGTGACGGACCCGGAACCGATGCGCGCGGATCATCCGCTGCTTCACCATCCGAACTGCCTCGTGGTGCCGCACATCGCGTCGGCGTCCGTGGCCACCAGGGACCGGATGGCGGAGATGGCGGCTGGCAACCTGCTCAGCGGGCTCCGCGGCGAGCGCCTCCCGACGCCGGTCAACCCCGAGGTCTACGACCAGCCGAACCCCGCCTGAGCGCGGTTCGCGCCCCCTCGTGCCTGCCGACGCGCTCGTCCTGGTCCTCGCCGCCGCGGTCCTCCACGCGGCCTGGAACCTGGTCATCGCGCGCGCCCAGGACACGCAGGCCGCGACGGCGGTCGCGCTCCTGGTGGGGGTGGTGGCCGTGGCCCCCTTGGCGATCCTGCGCTGGGACGTGCGGCCGGAGGCGTGGCCGTTCATCGCGGCGTCGTCGGCTCTCGAGCTGGTCTACTTCTGGCTCCTGACGACGGCCTACCGACGCGCGGAGATGAGCCTCGTCTACCCGATCGCCCGTGGGATGGCCCCGGTCATCGTGTTGCTCGTCTCGGTCGTGGTGCTGTCCGCCGGGACCACGGTCGCCCAGGCAGGCGGGATCGGTCTCGTCGCGCTGGGGGTCGTGCTCGTCCGTGGCCTGCGGGGCGCTGCCCGCTGGTCGGACGTGGCGCTCGCACTGACCGTGGCCGCGGCCATCGCGAGCTACACGCTGGTCGACAAGGAAGGCGTGCGATACGCCGACCCCGTCACGTACCTCTTCCTGATCCTCCTCGGGCCGGCGGTGATCTCCGTCGGCGCGGTCGAGTGGCGCGGACCGCGCGGCCGGACGCGCCGCGCCGTCTCGGGTTGGACGATCGGTGGTGGGGTGGCCAGCGTCGCGGCGTACGGGCTCGTGCTGGCTGCGCTCGCCCTGGCCCCGGCGGCGAGTGTCGCCGCGATACGCGAGGTGAGCGTCGTGATCGGGACGGGGCTGGCCGCCTTCGTGCTCCACGAACGCGTAGGCCTGATGCGCCTTGCCGGTGCGGTCCTCGTCGCGGTCGGAGTCGCGCTGGTGGTGAGCGCCTAGAGGCGGCTCACGACGCCGCCTGGCCTCGCCCTGTCTTCTGCTGGAGCTCGTCGATGCGGCGCGACGCGTCCGCCTTGGTCAGCGTCTCGTCGAAGGGATCGCCTGCCTCGCGCGATAGCGTCTCGAGGTAAGAGCGCTGCGGGCCGGTCATCGGCTCGTCGCCGGTCACCCAGTCGGAGGGATCCTTCTCGGGATCCTGACGCACGGCCGGCGGCGCATCATCAGGTGCCGGATCGGGCGCGACCACCGGATCGGGCGCGACGTCGGGCGCGAGCATCGAGCCCGCGTCGACTGCTGGCCCGCCTTCGCTCATCGGCTCTGGCGCCATCGCGCCGCTCAACGCGGCAAGGGAAGTGGAGCTCAGGTCCACTTCCTCGTGGCGGTGCTCGTCCTGCTCGCCGGTCAGTCGTTCGTCCATCGGTGACTCCTCGTCGGGATCCCTCAGTCGACCTTTGTCTGCTCGACCTCGCCGCGCCAAGCGCCGGTCTCGGTGCCGCGCTCCTCGATGAACTTCTTGAACCGCTCCAAGTCACCTTTGACCTGGCGATCGGGGAAGCCGAGCGCGTCACCGACGTTCTCGACCACGCCTTCCGGGTCGATGTCCATCTGGACGGTGACACGGGTCTTGCCCTCAGCGAGGCGATGGAATGTCACGACCCCGGCGTTCTCGGCGCCGTCCGTTGCCTTCCACGCGACGCGCTCGTCAGGGTTCTGCTCGGTGATCTCCGCCTTCCACGTCTTGTCCTTGCCGGCGATCTCGGCGGTCCACTCGAGGTGCGTGTCATCGAGCTGGCGGACCTGCTTCACACCCGACATGAACTTCGGGAAGTCCTCGAACTGCGTCCACTGGTTGTACGCGGTCCGGACGGGGACATCGACATCGATGCTCTGGGTTACGTTCGACACCTTGTGGCTCTCCTCTTTCCGAGAGCCTGACGGGTCGGAGGTCGACACCGCACGGGTCACTGACGGACGCGGGTTGCAGGTCCCTTGCAGCCGCCCGCGCGGACCGGGAGCAGGTCCGCGCGGAGTGGCCGGGATCGATCGGAGGAGGACGTCAGCAGGGTGCCGGGACGATGTGGACGCCGCCACAGCCGCCGCCACCGCCGCCGGTGGACTGACGCTGCGGGTCGGCTTCACCGGCGAACGCTGCGCCGGCGGCCAGCACCAACAGCATCACCACGGTCGCCATCGCGACGCCGAGACGCTGCTGGGCACGGACGCGCATCGTCGTGGGTGCCTGGTCGGCCTGCGCGGCCGGTGCGTCCAGGAACATGCGTCGCTGCTCCAGCTTGGCGAGCCGGTGCGCCTCTTCCACCTTGGCCAGATGGAACGTCGTTGAGGGATGGATCGTGTTCATCATGGTGCTCCTTGGCCTCGCGGATCCGGTGGACCCGATGGGTCAGATGCTGGGTGCCGCGAAGGCCGCGAGCCATCTGTTGTGCGACGCGGTCGGTGTCGAACGCGAGCACAGCTGCCCGACCGGTGGCTGCCACCTTCTGTGTCCGCTGCCGGACAGGTCAGAGCGGCCACACGCGCGGGTAGACTGGCGGCGTGCTGATCCGGGTCGCGATCGCCGTCTTCGGGGTGATCCAGGCCGTGCTGGCGCTGCGGCTGCTTCTGCCGTTCATCGACCTGCCACCGGCGCTTGCCCAGTTCGAGCCGACCATCCTGACCGTCAGCGACGCGCTCATCGCGCCCTTCAGCGCCTTCACTAGCCTCCTCGGGGTCGGGTCCGGGCTGGGCGGTTCGGGCACGACCGGCGGCTCGTTCCTCGAGCAGCTCGACGCGCCGGTGGTCGTGGCGCTGGTCGGCTGGTCGCTCATCGAGCTCGTGGGGCTGGCGATCCTGCGCATCTTCACTCGGTCGGAAGGCTCGTGATGGACTCGACGCGCACGGCATACTGCGCGTCGTGAGCGACACCGTCACCTGCCGCAACTGCGGCTTCGTCAACACCGCGAGCGATGAGTTCTGCGGCAACTGCGGACGATTCCTCGAGTGGTCCACCGAGCCAGGCGGAGCGGCGGAGGGCACGGCCCCGCCGGCGGCATC
>JACCXQ010000022.1 GCA_013696945.1 Chloroflexota bacterium
GGGAACTGGTCGAGGTAGCACTTCCCCTCGGCCGACGCGACCTGGGTCTCGACCCAGCCGCCGCTCGCGTTCGTGGCGTACCAGACCCCCGAATCAGGGCCGCCCAGGAAGTCCGGGAAGACGCGCCGCTGGAACGCGACATGCAGCTTGCCGTCACGGACAACGAGCGAGGGTGCGATGTCGGCCGGCCCAGCCGTCCTCGCGTTGACGACCCAGGCGCCGGTCTTGTTCGCGGCGATGTAGATCTGGCTCGTGCCGTCCTCGCAGGACGGATCCTTCGGGTCGGGGCAGGTCACCCGGGCGAACGCGATGAAGACGTTCCCAGCCGAGTCGAGCCCGATGGACGGGCGGGCGTAGAAGTCGTCGCCGGTCGTCACGCGCTCCTTGTGCCAGCCGTCACCGAGGTTCGTGGCATAGAAGATGCCCGGCGGTCCTGCCGCGGAGGCCTCGAGGAAGGCGACGTGCGCCGACCCACCGGCGTCGAGGACCATCGACGGGGAGATCGGGCTCAGCGCAGCGACGACCCTGGTCGGTCCGGCCCAGCCCTCCACCGCCGCGACCGGGGCGGCGGTGATGACGGCGACCATCAGGGCAGCTACGACGGGAAGGGATCTGAGTGTCGTGTCCATCTCCCGCAGCTTACCCTAGGCGCAGCGGACCGACCCGCTCGCCACGCTCGGAATCAGCTATCAAGGTCGCGAGGCGGCGCTCCCGGGTCTCGGGCCGCTTCGCGCTCATCACCCAGTGCGTCGCGGTCCGCCGGTAGTACGGTGCCGTGGACTGGAACCACGTCCATGCCGCCTCGTTCGACCGGAACAGCCGCTCGGATGCCTCGTCGAACGACGCTTCGTCCGTCTCGTACCCGTAGATGCCCGTCCGTGCCTCGTTGCGCGCCTCGAAGGCGCGCACGCCTGCGGCCTGCATCCGCCCCTGCTCGGTCAGCCGATGGACGTTCTCGACATTGACCTTGCTCCACGTGCTTCCTCGCCTCCGCGGCGTGAAGCGGTTGCAGTACCTCGACGCGTCGATCCCGCGACGGATCCCGTCGATCCACCCGAAGCAGAGTGCCTCATCGACCGCTTGCGCCCACGTCATGCTGGGCGTGCCGCTCGAGCGGCGATGGAAGCCCACGAAGACCTCTGACTCGGTCGCGTGATGCTCGCTCAGCCACTCCCGGAATCCCTCAGGCGACTCGAAGAAGATCGGCTCCACGGCACGATCGTACCCGGCCGCGCGGCGACCTCCATATGCTTGTGCCGTGAGCCTGATCGATCTGCGCGAACCTGGGGACCTTCTCTCGCCGCTGGTGGTCGTCGCATTCGACGGTTGGGTGGACGCCGGGTCGGCCGCGACAGGAGCGGCGGCGCAGATCTCGGAGGGCGGCGAGGTCATCGGGACGTTCATCGCCGATCGCCTCTTCGACTACCGGGCGCGCCGCCCGACCCTGGAGATCGTCGACGGTAAACCGATGGGATTGACCTGGCCGGAGCTCCTCCTGAAGCGACGGCGCATCCGCGATCGGGACCTGCTCATCGTCGCCGGTCCGGAGCCGGACTACCGTTGGCACGCTTTCGCCGATGAGATGATCGAGCTGGCGCTGCGGCTCGGCGTCACCGAATGGATCAGCCTCGGCGCGATCCCCGCAGCGGTACCCCACACGCGCCAGGTCCCGGTCCTGGGGACGTCGTCTCGGCCCGGGCTGCTGCGCGGTGACGTGCAGGCCGGGCCGGCAGGCATCCTGCGAGTGCCGGCGGCGGCAGTGTCCGTGCTCGATCTCGCTGCAACGGGGGTCGGGATCCCGGCCGTTGGCTACTACGCGCAGGTCCCCCACTACGTGTCCGGCCCTTATCCGGCCGCCGCCATCGAGCTGATCCACGCGGTGAGCCGCCATACCGAGGAGGAGCCGCCGCTGGGGTCGCTGCCAAAGGAGGCCGGCGCGATGCGCACACGCCTGGACCTTGCCACGGCCTCCGACGACGAGACGCGGTCGTACGTCGCGCGCCTGGAGCAGATGGTCGACGAGGCTCGACTGCCATCGGGCGACGAGCTGATCTCCGATATCGAACGCTTCCTGCGCGACCGCGACCCGGGACCCGGCCGCCCGAACTGATCGCGCGGACTGCCCGTCGGGCATCCGGGTTACACTGGCGACTCCTCGTGTTCGAGAGGGCGCCCCGGTCCGCGCCCCGGTCTGTTCCGTTCGACTCGATCCATCGTTCGCCCTGACCGGGCCCCGCATCCGCGGGAGGGCCTCGTCAGGAGCTCATCACTCATGTCATTCCACCAGTTCGGGCTGTCGCCCGACCTGCTCCGCGCTGTCGAGCGCCAGGCCTACACCGTGCCCACGCCCGTGCAGCGCGAGACGATCCCACTCGTGCTCGCCGGCCGTGACGTGCTCGCCGGCGCACAGACCGGCACGGGCAAGACGGCCGCCTTCGTGCTGCCCATCCTCCAGCGGCTCCACACGACGCGAGGCGTCGGGCACCCAGACGGCCGGCGGCCCATCCGCGTCCTGGTCCTCGCACCGACGCGCGAGCTGGCGCTCCAGGTCGAGGAGAGCGTGCGCGTGTACGGCGCCGACCGACCGATCCGCTCGACGGCGATCTACGGAGGTGTCGGCTTCGACCAGCAGGTCCGGCGCCTGCGTCAGGGTCCCGACGTCGTGGTCGCGACGCCCGGGCGGCTCCTGGACCACGTGGGCCAGCGCACCATCGATCTGTCGCGCATCGAGGTCCTGGTGCTCGACGAGGCCGACCGGATGCTCGACATGGGCTTCATCCGTGACATCCGCCGCATCCTCGCGCTACTGCCGGTCGAGCGGCAGACGCTCCTCTTCTCGGCGACCTTCTCGAACGAGATCCGTGCGCTGGCATCCGACTTCCTGCGCGACCCCGCACAGGTGCAGGTGGCGCGCCGCAATACGGCCGCCGAGCTCGTCCGCCAGGTCGTCTTTCCGGTGGACCGTGAGCGCAAGCGCGAGCTGCTCAGCCGGCTCATCCGGTCGGGTCGGATCGAGCAGGCGCTCGTCTTCACCCGCACGAAGCACGGTGCCAACCGGCTCGCCGAGCAGCTCGGCCGGGACGGGATCCGCGCCACCGCGATCCACGGCAACAAGAGCCAGGGCCAACGGGTCAAGGCACTCGAGGACTTCAAACGAGGCCGCGCCGACATCCTGGTGGCCACGGATATCGCGGCGCGCGGCCTCGATATCGACGCCCTGCCGCACGTCGTCAATTTCGAGCTGCCGATGGTCGCGGAGGACTATGTGCACCGCATCGGGCGGACCGGCCGGGCCGGCAGCGACGGTGACGCGATCTCGCTCGTGTGCGTCGACGAGCGGCCCCTCCTCGCGGCGATCGAACGACTGCTCGGCCATCCAGTGGCCACGGAGGTCATCGACGGCTTCGAGCCCGACCCGAGGGTCCGCCCGGAGCCGATCCGCCGGCGCTCCGACCAGCGTCCGATGCAGCACGCGAACGCCGGACGACCGAACCAGGCAGGGCGAACGGGCAATGGCGCCCGAGCGGGCGTTCCTGGCCGACCCGACGCGGCTTGGCGACCAGGCCCCGCCGGCCGGTCGTACGGGCACCGCCCGAGCGGCCCCTTTCGCGCTGGCGCCCCGGATCATCGCCAGCGGACAGCCCCCGCGAGGGTCTCGCGTCCGTAGCGTCCCATGGATGGCGTGGATCCCGGGCGGGCATGCTTGCCCTTGGTCGCCGGATCCGTGCCGCTATGTCCGCCCTTGCCCGTCGATCACGACGTGCCGCCAGACACATCGCCACAGGTCCTTGTCGCGACCGAAGACAAAAATCTCGTGACCAGGGTCCTCATGGCGCCCGGCCCCGCCGCGGGCGCGCTGGAGCGGGAGCCGGGCCTGCCGTCTGACCGGCGGGGTCATCTCGCTGGTGTCCCACGGCTTCTCTCGCATCGGCCAACGACCGGAACGGGCCAAGCACGAGCTCCAGGCCCAGCTCGTTCGTCCGCTCATCGTCAGTGAGGAACCATGCGCCCGCGGCGTCCGACCGGACATGGAGTCGCCCGTCTTCGGTGTGGTACGACCCGGGGGCGTCGCGCACCAGACGGTTCGGGTCGGCTGGCTTGGCCTTCTTCGCCATCGCCCGGCGATGGTACCCGCCACCGAGGGAGAACCGATCGCGTTGCGCCGACGTACCTCGTCTCGGCGGCCGTCGGCCGGCCCAGGGATATCACCGGGGGGTGGTCGATGCGCACGCGCTTGTTCGGTCTGCTCATCATCGGCGCGGCCCTGCTGCTGCCAGGGTCGCCGGCAGTGGCGCACACGCCGCAGTACCGGTTCCGGAGGGGCAGGTCCTCTACGGTCGGCCTTTCCAATAGCACTGAAGGTATGCCCGCCAGATCGGCCGCAGGCGGGGTTCAGGCGGGCCAAGCAGGCTCATAGGAGTGTCTTGACCCGTCGATCCGTGGATCGCAGTGGAGATGACCGACGTATCGCGTCCGTCGCGGGACCCATACGCCAGCTGGGGCATCCTTCCGCCAATGCCACTCGAAACCTGGGTACGTCCGACTCCGCCGCTCCGGCACACAGCCACGGTCACCGGTACGGTCGCCATGTGAAGGTGCTCACCACCCGCCAGCTGAATCGCGCGACGCTGGCACGCCAGAGCCTCCTCGAACGAGCCGTCGAGGCTCCGCTCGCCGCGGTCCATCGCCTCGGTGGGCTCCAGGCACAGGAAGCGGCCTCGCCGTACCTCGCGCTCTGGACGCGCCTGGAGCACTTCGACCCAGCCGACGTGGACCGGGCGATCCGCGACCGCCGGCTGGTCAAGGCCACACTCATGCGTGGCACGCTCCACCTTGTCACGGCGGGGGACTATGCACGGTGGCATCCTGCCCTGCTTGACGCCTTGCGCAGGCGATGGCTCGGCGCAGTCCTGGCGCAGGGATCACCCGAAGAGCTCCTGGAGAAAGCCCTGGCGTACGCGCAGGTGCCGCGGGCCAATGCCGCGCTACGAGAGCACCTGGCCCGACAGTCGCCGCCGGCCACCGAGACCGGTCGGATCACGCCCGCCGAGGACGCTTGGACGATCATCCGCCGCTACGCGCCGGTCATCCACGCCCCAGCGGCCGTCACCTGGTCGTACCCACGGCGTCCGTCCTACGTCGCCGCGAACGCCTGGTTGGTCGGGGCCGGGCGGGCAGATGAGCTGGCGGGACTCGAGGCCCTCGTCCGGACGTACCTGGAAGCGTTCGGTCCGGCGACGAACGCTGATCTGGCGCAATGGTCGGGGCTCCCGGTGAACCGCCTCCGCCTGGGTCTGGAGAGGATCGATGACATCGTCCGGTCGCGCGACGAGGCGGGCCGGACGCTCCTGGACCTGCCCACGGGTGCGCTCCCCGATCCCGACACCCCTGCTCCTCCACGCCTACTACCGATGTGGGACAGCGTCCTGCTCGCGCATGATGTCCGTACCCGGGTGCTCCCCGACGCGTACCGGA
>JACCXQ010000027.1 GCA_013696945.1 Chloroflexota bacterium
GGGTGGCACTTCGGCAGCGAACGAAGGTTCCGGCGTGCGCGCCTCGGGCTCGACAGGCGGCTCCGCGGGTTGCGCCGCGCGAGCGGGACGGACGATCGTCACCTCCGCCCCGGCCGTCACGGGCAGCAGGTCCACGAACGAGCCCTGGTTGACCGCGAGACAGAGCCGGCCGTAGGAGTCCTCATACAACAGCGGCTCGCCGACGGCCACGTCACCGAACGTGCGCGCCCACCCTACCGACAACGACCGTCCGCCCGTCCCCAGGTAGAGGTCCATCGGCTCAGTCGGCCCCAGCGGCGCGAAGGCATCCTGAAGGTCGCCTCCGAGCGCGCCGAGCTTGACGTTGCCGAAGGTGTCGACGTAGATCACGCGGGTCGAGAGCTGGCCGTCCGTCACGGTCGGCTCTGCCCAATCGAGCGAGACGAGGTCGACCGGGTCGATGGGTCGCCCCAGTGTCTCGAGTGGCACGCCGGAGGCGAGATGGGCAGCCGCCGGCGCGAACAGGTCGCGCCCGTGGAACGAGGATGAGACGACCGGCAGCCGATACTGCGGATTGTCGAGGACGTGGCTCCGCACGACCCCGCCGAGCCGCGCCGCGCCTGGCAGGAGAAGTCCGTTGTCCGGCCCGATCAGGAAGTCGCCGCGCGCCGTCTCGAGCGCGACACCGCGACGCTCGGTGCCGACCCCCGGGTCCACGACGGCCACGTGCGAGCCGATCGGAAGGTACGGCAGGGCGCACCATAGGAGCAGGGCACCGTCGGCGACCTGGAACTTGTCGACGTCGTGGCTGATATCGACGATCAGCGCATCCGGTGCGATGGCAAGGACGACGCCGCGCATGATGCCGCCGGACGGGTCGCGCGACCCGAAGTCGGTCAGCAGACTGACGAACGGCCGGTTCCAGTCGCGGGACATACGAGCGGCGGCGGGGGAGGTGATGACGCGCGTGAAGTGTCGGGCCATGTCTCCGGATGGTACGGGCACGAGGGGATGCCTGCGCTATCCTGCGGCGGCTCATGGCCCAGCGCGTCCTAGCCGCCCGGCTCGTAGCCCTGATCCTGCTCGTGCTTTGGACAGGACTTGCCGTCGCCATCCTCGTCGCGTATCGACCCGGTGGCCCGGCTGACGCGCTCGTCGGGCTGGCGGCGTTCCTCCCCTGCCCCCTCGCCGCTGCGGCGCTCGTGTGGCCACCGGTCGCGCGCGATGGCCGCGCGAACCTGGCGATGCTCTGGACCGGCGTCGTCTCCGTGCTGCTCCTCGCGCCGCTGACCGTCGGGGTCGCACAGACGCTCGGCGCGGGCGGCCGCCAGACGCTCCTCCCATCGCTCGAGGTGGTATACGCCGCGTTCCTCGCACTGGGAACGACCGCAGCGTATGCGGCGCTCGGGATAGCCCAGCGCGTCGTACCGGACCCCGCTGCTGCCCGACGGCGCGTCACGGCCACGACCATCCTCGGCATCACCGCGACGCTCATCGGGATGGCCGTCTTCGGGGGCGTCGCCATTGCGAACGAACAGGGCCTGCGCGCCCGCTCACCGGCATCGTCGGCCTGGGGACCGACCGATCCGACTCGCGTGCCCCCGCCCTGCGATCAGCCCCCGACGCTCGGGCCGGGGGCACTGGTCACCATCGACGGGACCGCCACGATCGATCGTCAGCCGGTCGGCACGGCGGCGATCCGTGGCGTGCGGGATGGGACCGACGAGCACTGGGAAGGGACGCTCGACGGCAGATCCGGACGGAGCAGCCTGGAGTACGCACGCGTCGAGGCGATGGCATCGTGGGTCGCCGACGACGGACCGGCCGAGCCGCGTGGACCCGGTCTAGCGACCCTCCTCGGCGACGATGGCCTGACGCTGGACGGGCCCGTCGTCGCTGCGATCGAAGGCCCCGACAGCCGCCAGCTGATCCAGACCCTGGCACTGACGGTCTTCGACGGCGCGCAGGCTCGCCACTGCCGGCGACAGATCGACGGCACTACCGCGTTGCGCACGGTGGTCGCGCTTGCGTGGCTCGTGGACCGCGACCTCGACGCCGACCCGGCGCGCCTCGGTGCCTGGCGCGGTGAGGTCGACTGGTGGGTCTTCACGGACGGGCAGGTCGGCCGGGCCGAGGTCATCGTGAGCGGCTATCCGGGCGACGCATGGCCGGAGTCGTCGGGGATCTCGGCCACGCTCCAGGCGACATTGACCGCGACACTGCGCGATGTCGCGCACGACGTCCCGACGCTCGGGCCGGCCGCCCCCTGACGCCGTAGTCTTCGCGGACATGGCCAGCACCGACCCACTCACGGAACGCGGCAGCGTCAAGTGGGACCGCGCCGCGCGTTACCTCCGCATCGCGTCGATCCTTCGCGGACATGCCGACGGGGTCTCGGCGCAGGACATCGCCGACCGGATCGGTGCCTCGAAGCGCACCGTCTACCGCGACCTCAAGGCGATGGACGAGGAGGCGGGCCTGCCCATCTGGCAGGACGCGGGGAAGTGGGGGCTGGAGGCCGGGGCCTTCCTGCCGCCGCTGAACCTGACCCTCCACGAGGCGATGACCCTGTTCCTGGCGTCGCGCGTCCTGGCCAAGGCGAGCGATGAGCACGACACCGAGCTGATCGGCGCCTTCGTCAAGCTCGCCGAGATCTTGCCCCCGGTCCTCGCCGAGCACGTGCGAGGGACGGTCGATGCCGTCGCCAAGGTCCCCCGCAACGACCGGTTCACGCGTGTCTTCCGGACGCTCACGGAGGCGTGGGCGAACCGACGCGTCGTTGAGATCGAGTACGACCCGTCGGCGTACGACCCGACACGCGAGCGGCGCCGGACCCGGGTCCACCCCTTCGCCATCGAGCCATCTGCGCTGACCCACGCGCTGTATCTCATCGGCTGGGACGAGGCACGTGGCGCCCGGCGGACGTTCAAGGTCGAGCGGATCATCGACGCGAGCCTGACGCCGCAGACGTTCGATCCGGAGAAGGGCAGCGCGCCGGCGCTCGCGTTGCTGAGAGCCTGGGATGTGATGTCGGACGAGCCACCGGTGCTCGTCGTCGTGCGGTTCACGCCGGAGGTCGCGAAGCGAGCGGCGGAGACACGCTGGCACCCCAGCCAGGAGATCGAGGCGCTCCCCGACGGCTCGCTGCACTGGTCAGGCCGCGTCGCCGGACTGCGCGAGATCCGCATCTGGATCCTGGGCTGGGGCGCCGACGCCGAGGTCCTCGAACCTCCAGAGTTGCGCGCCGAGGTCGCCGACGAGCATCGGCGAGCCGCCGCGGCCTACGTCGAAGCGCCCGCCGAAGTGACCTCGCCGCCTGCACGTCGGACCTCCAGGAGGAGCCGGCCGAACCAGTAGCGCCACAGCTGCTCATGCAGCTCTCGCTGGGCGCGCGTCCGGAACCCTACGTGGCGGATCGTGAGGTGGGTCCGCGCCCCATGCTCGATCAGATCGAACGCGACCACGGTCGGGACCCCGAGCGGTTCGTCGTGCCAGTCCCAGCTCCAGCTGATGTGCTGCGGCGGGTCGAGCGCCACGACCTCGCCATGCGCCTCGGCATCGCGCAGACGGAACCGAAGGGCGGCGCCTACCTTCGGCTCGAAGTCGGCCTCGTCCAGCCAGCGCACGAGGCCGGCCTGGGTCGCCACGAGGGCGAAGAGCGCCTCACGCGGAGTGTCGACCTCCGCCTGGAGCTCCACCCGGCGATCGCTCACGCCTCCTCCTCCTCGATGTCCGCGTCCGCGTCCTCATCGTCCATGCCGGCCGGCAGCGCGCGCCTCGCCAGGAGCCCGAGGGACGCGCCATAGACCACGTGGCCCAGGAAGGTGATGGTGGCGAACTCCTGGTAGGTCGTCACGTTGAGCCAGCCGGGGAAGATCGTGAGCTGGAACGCTTCGAGGAAGAGCCCCCAGACGACGCCCGTGCCGAGCGCCCCACGGAGCGAGCGGCGCGCTCGAGCACCGAAGAGGAAGCAATACGCCAGGCCGAACGTGACGCCGTTCGCGACGTGGAAGCCCAGCCCGGCGATGCGCGCAAGGTCCTCCGGCGCGTCGAGGCCCAGCAAGAGGTGGCCGAAGATGGGCCAGGCGACGAACGCGTCGAATGGTGAGGGATCGAGCTGCATCAGCAGCAGCCGGGAGACGTCGTAGAGCGCGGTCGCCACGAGTGCGATGAGCACGCCGCGCGCCGTGATCGAGACGATCAGCCGGCGCTGGTCTGGCTCCGTGCGCAGCACGACGACGGTCAGCGCGGCCACGACCAGCAGCCCGGTGAATGCGAGAGAGAGCGGGAGGGCGATGGCGGCGAGGATCGTCCCGACCAGCGCCGCACCGGTGAAGAGACCCGCGGCGGCGCACAGCAGGAGCAGCGGACGCGGCACCCGCGTCCGCTTCACGCGTGGGGCACAGGCTCAGCGACCGCTGATGCGCGGGTCGTAGTTACGCAGCGCGCGATCGCGGACCCGCTGCGCGAGGCCGGCCGGCGGTTGCGTCGCGCCCCCCTCGCCGGCGCTCGGTGGCTTCCGTCCCCGCCTGGCCTTCCGTCTTCGCGACTCCTCGCCCGCCCGAGCAGCCGCGAGCGCAGCACCCAGCGCCACGACTGCCGCGGCACCGGAACCGGCACCGGCGAGCGCATCTGCCGTCACCGGGCAATCGCCCCAGCCCGAGCAGTTGTTGGCAAGTGCCGTGGCCGGCGCGAGGACTACGGCGGCGACCGCAGCGAGCAGGGCGATCGCGACCGCGCCGGAAAGCGTCGTCCCGTCAGCGGCCGGTGGCAGGCCCTCCGACGGCTCGACGGGGACCGGCTCCTCCCTCGGTGTCGCCGAAAGAACGACCTGGAACACGAACAGGGCGAGCGCAGCGGTCACCACGAGCGGGAAGAACTCGGAGCCGAACGCGGGCTCCGTGAGGACCTGGTTGACGACGAGACCGACCGCGTAGGTCAGCGCGAATGCGCCGAGGAATCGGACGACCCACGGGATTCGCGCCAGCGCGGCGCCGAGTGGCGAGTTCTGGCCGAGCCACGCCCCCAGCACACTGCCGACGAGGCCGGCGGCAAAGAGGAGTGCGGCATCGAGCGCGCCCGTGACGAGCCCGCCCAGCAGCAGCACGCTCAGCACCTGGGTCACGAGGCGGCTGACGAACTGCAGCTCGTCGCGCCCGACCGGCTGGTCGTCGATCTGGACCTCGTCCGGCTGCGAAAGCTCGGCTGCCTCCTCGTCGAGGACGCGGAAGAGGTCGCGAAGCGCCGTGATGGCCGCGACCAGGAGGGCGCCCCACAGGACGATGACGAGGCCGGACGTCTGGATGGGCTGGATAGCCGGGTCGGTCGGCGCGCCACCCGTGATGTACGGCGCCCAGACGAAGAGCGGCCGGATGAGGAACGGGGCGGCGCCCGTCCACATCAGGAGGAGCACGGCAGCGGTGATGACGCCCGCGCCGTATGCGAGCGCCTTCCGGAGCCTCGGATCTGCTGGTCGGGACTCGGCGAGGGTGGCGCCGGGCAGTGCACGTGCCATCAACGGGATGGCCACCGCGAGCAGCCAGAGCAGCCACCACGTCACCGCGCGGCCGGCGAGCGCCGGGATGAACGGGTCGAGCTCTCCCGCCAGCATGGCCGCCAGCAGGTCGAAGACGGCATGGGCGAGCACCAGGATCATGCCGGCCGCCGGCGAGAGCATCCCGATCGCCAGCGCGAGCAGGAGATAGACGAACGACTCGGTGTAGATGTTCGTCACGCCGACCCGAACGAGAGCGAAGATCAGCGGGATGCCTATCGCGGCAGCGACGAGAGCGATGGCGT
The DNA here is from genome assembly GCA_013696945.1 of Chloroflexota bacterium. GTDB lineage: Bacteria > Chloroflexota > Limnocylindria > Limnocylindrales > CSP1-4 > Palsa-1032. Next base: position 5,779 of record JACCXQ010000027.1, read on the forward strand.
AGAGAGCCGGCAAGGCACGCAGGTTCGTCGGCGGGTCGGGCAGCCGCTCCAGCAGCTGCACATCGGAGCGGGCGGAGCGGGACAGGGCCGGGTAGACCAGCCCCAGGATGATGGCCGGCCAGACCCACAACGGCGGGCGGCCGGGGGCGGACGACGAAGCGACCGCCGGGTGGGGCGTGGAGGGGGGTGGGCTCTCGGGCGACGTCCCCGCCTGCCACGTGTGCGCAGGCTGTGCTGGCTGCTCGGGCGCTTCTGCCGGGTGCTGCGAGAGGTCGTCAGACGTCACGGGATGCAGCGTAGCCGAGCGGTCCAGCTCGCATGTCCCGGTCAGACCTGCTTGACGGCGGCCACCAGCTGCTCCAGGCCCTCGCGCGCGTCTGCGAAGAGCATCCCCGTCTTGGGGTCGGCGTAGAGCGGATTGTCGATGCCGGCGTATCCCTTGCCCATCGATCGCTTCAGGACCACGACCGACTTCGCCTGGTCCACGTCGAGGATGGGCATCCCGTAGATCGGCGACCCGGGGTCAGAGCGCGCGGCCGGGTTCGTGACGTCATTCGCGCCGATGACCAGCGCCACGTCGGCGCGGCTGAACTCGGGGTTGATCTCCTCCATCTCCTTGAGCTGCGGATAGGGCACGTTGGCTTCCGCGAGGAGGACGTTCATGTGCCCGGGCATCCGGCCGGCGACCGGGTGGATCGCATACTTCACGTCGACGCCACGTGACTCGAGGAGCTCCGCGAGCTCGCGCACCGCGTGCTGCGCCTGAGCGACCGCCAGCCCGTAGCCGGGCACGACGATGACGTGCTGGGCGTACGCCAGCTGGATCGCGACATCGTCCGGGCTGACCTCCCGGACGCTGGCGTCGCCGCCGGCACCGGCCGTCGACGAACCCGAGTCCCCCGTCCCGAACCCGCCGACGAGGATGTTGCCGATGGAACGGTTCATCGCGTCGGCCATGAGCTTGGTGAGGATGGCTCCCGAGGCGCCGACCAATGCTCCCGCGATGATCAGCACCGGATTGTTGATCACGAAGCCGGCCATCGCGGCGGCAGTGCCGGTGAACGAGTTGAGGAGGGAGATCACGACCGGCATGTCGGCGCCGCCGATGGGCAGGACCATCGTGATCCCGAACACGAGCGCGGCGACGATGATCGCCGCCAGGACCAGGATCGTGACGGCCGAGGACAGGGCCACCATCCCAGCCGCGCCAGCGACGAGGAGCACCGTGCCACCGATGGCCACGATGGCCAGCGCGATCGTCAGGAGCTGCGACCCGGCGAACGAGATCGGCCGGCCCGGGACCAGGCCCTGGAGCTTGCCCGACGCCACGAGCGACCCGGTGAACGTGACGCAGCCGATGACCACACCGAGGACCACGAAGATGGTGGTCGAGATGGTCTCCTCTTCCGTCCCCACCACGCGGAGGAAGTCGTCGATCGCGACGAGTGCCGCAGCGCCGCCCCCCACCGCGTTGAAGAGCGACACCAACTGCGGCATCGCGGTCATCTTCACGGTGCGTGCGAGGTAGAGGCCGGCGCCACCGCCGATGACGATGCCGACGCCGATGATGACGAGCCCGATCGAGCTGACGCCTCCCGGGCGCGCCAGCAGATAGACGAGCGTTGCGATGACCGCCACCGCCATCCCGGCGGCACTCAGCCGATTGCCGTTGCGCGCCGTGGCCGGCGAGTTCATCTGGTGCAGCCCCAGCACGAACGCGGCGGCGCCGGCGAGCCAGGCGAAGAAGACCAGCGTGTTGATCGCCTCGGGCGTCATCACTCGGCCTTGGGCTTGGCGGGTGTCTCGCGACGCCGGAACATCTGGAGCATCCGGTCGGTGACCACGTAGCCGCCGACCACATTCGCGGCGCCGAACGCGACGGCTACGAACGCCAGCACGTAGCTCAGTGGGTCGTCCGCCGCGGCAGCGATGAGCATCGCGCCGACCAGCACGATCCCGTGGATGGAGTTGGCACCCGACATCAGCGGTGTGTGGAGCGTCGCCGGCACCTTCGAGATGACCTCGAACCCGACGAGGATCGCAAGCAAGAAGATGGCAAGCGCGTTGAGCAGCTGCTGGTCCATCAGGCGGACCCTCGGCCGCTCTCGGCCGGCTCCGGTGACGAGAGGAGCTTGCGCGTCGCCTCGTGCACGACGGCACCCTCGTGGGTGATGAGCGTGCCGGCTGTGATCTCGTCGGTCGTGTCGAGGGCCAGCGCCCCGTCCTTGACCAGATGGAGCAGCAGCGCCGAGATGTTGCGCGCGTAGAAGGCGCTGGCGCCGGTCGGCATCGTGGCCGGGAGGTTCTCCGGCGCGATGATGGCGACGGCGTTCTCGGTGACGATCGTCTCTGTCGGCTTTGAGAGCTCGCAGTTGCCGCCGAGCGAGCTGGCGGCCATGTCCACGATGACCGACCCCGGCTTCATCGCGGCGACCGCCTTGGCCGTGACGAGGACCGGTGGGCGCCGGCCGGGGACCTGTGCCGTGGTGATGACGATGTCCATGCCCGCGATGTGGTCGTTCAGTTCGTTCTGCTGCGCCTCGCGCTCCTCGGCCGTCAGCTCGCGCGCGTAACCGCCGGTGCCCGACGCGTCGGCAAGCGACTTGAGGACGAGGAACTGCGCTCCCAGCGACTCCGCCTGCTCCTTGGTCTCGGGCCTGACGTCGTACGCCTTGACGATGGCACCGAGGCGGCGCGCCGTACCGATCGCCTGGAGCCCGGCCACGCCGATGCCCAGGATCAGGACGTTGGCCGGCCGTGCCGTCCCGGCGGCGGTGGTGAGAAGCGGGAAGTAACGGCCATAGGCATCGGCCGCCACGAGCACGGCCTTGTAGCCGCCCACGTTGGCCTGTGACGAGAGCGCGTCCATCGTCTGCGCGCGGCTGAGCGTCCGGGGCAGCGTGTCCAGGCTGATGGCCGTGACCCCGGCGTCGGCGAGCGCCTGCGCCGTCTTTGGGTCGATGAGGGGCTGGAGCAGCCCGATCACCGTCTGTCCCTTGCGCATCCGCTTGACCTCGTCGGGCGAGGGCTTCTGGACCCGCAGGATGACGTCGGCCTGGGCGTCCAGATCGTCCCGTGAGACAACCGTCGCACCGGCATCGGCGTACGCGCCATCGGGCGCCCAGGCGGCGGCGCCGGCACCCGACTCGACGAGCACCTCGAGGCCAGCCGCGGCGAGCTTGCCGAGCGCCTCGGGCACGAGTGCCACCCGCCGCTCGCCGGGCGCGGACTCTTTCACGACGCCGACCTTCATCCAGGGTCCTCGAGAGTTGACGGGATGGTCACGGATCTGGGCACGCAACGGCTGGGGACGCGCTGCAGCGATGAAGGATAGCGGTGCCGGCCGGGGACCGCCGGGGTTCGGGCGATGCGGCCACGCCGCGATGCGATAGTTGCGACGTATCCTCCGTGGATGGCGGTGGAGCCCGGCGCCCGATTCCTCGATCGGCTGCGCGACGCTCTTCCGCGGTTGCGCCTTCTGACCGACGCCACGGACACCGAGGCCTATCGGCACGACGAGACGCCGTACCTCCATCCGGGTACGCCGCTGGGCGTCTGCTTCCCCACTTCCACTGCCGACGTCCAGGCGATCGTAAGGCTCGCGGCGGAGGACCAGGTGGCGCTCGTGCCGCGCGGAGCCGGCTCGGGGCTGTCGGGTGGCGCGACCGCAGTCGACGGCGCGCTGACGGTGGTGATGACGGGCATGGACCGGATCGTCGAGATCGATGAGCGCAATCTCTGTGCCGTGGTCCAGCCGGGCGTGGTGAACGCCGACCTGGGACGCGCCGCCGCCGAGCGAGGGCTCTTCTACGCCCCGGATCCGGCCAGCTTCGAGTGGTGCACGATCGGCGGCAACCTCGCCGAGAACAGCGGCGGCCTGCGCTGCGTGAAGTACGGCGTGACGCGTGATGCAGTGCTGGGGCTGGAGGTCGTCCTCGCCGATGGCGCCGTCATCCGGACCGGCGGCAAGAACATCAAGGACGTCGTTGGCTACGACCTCACCCACCTATTCATCGGTTCCGAGGGCACCCTCGGGATCATCACCGAGGCGACGCTCCGACTCCGACCGATGCCGCCACCCAAGCTGACGCTGCTCTGCTTCTTCCAGACCGTCCGACAGGCCGGCGACGCGGTCGCTCAGATGACTGCGTCCGGGCTCGTTCCGGTCACCCTCGAGCTCCTGGACGGGTTCACCATCCGCGCCGTCGACGCGGCGCTCCGCTTGGGACTCGACGCGGACGCCGGCGCGATGCTAATGGTCGAATCGGACGTCGGGGGTGCGGCCTCGGAGGCTGAGATCGACCTCGCGGCACGAGCCAGTGAAGTCGCCGGAGCGACGTCGGTGGTCCGCTCCACGGACCCGGCCGAGGCCGACTGGCTCCGCGAGGCGCGTCGCAGGGCCCACTGGTCGCTGGAGCAGGCGGGCGTCGCGCGGATGGACGACGTCGGCGTCCCGCGGGCACTGATCCCCGAGATGCTCGCCGTCATCGAACGGGTCGCGGCTGAGCACGGTATGCGCATCGGCGTGTTCGGGCATGCCGGCGATGGGAATCTCCATCCGACGTACGTGATGGATCGCGACGATCCGGCCGCCGAAGCGCGCATCGACGCCGCACGGGCAGAGATCTATGCCGCAGCGCTCGGGATGGGCGGCACCGTCAGTGGCGAGCACGGCACGGGCGTCGCCAAGCGTGGCTACCTCGAGGCCCAGCGGGGGCCGGATGCGGTGCGTGTCATGCGCGCGGTCAAACAGGCGCTCGACCCACTCGGGATCCTCAACCCGGGAAAGGTGCTCTAGCGCCGCGCCTGCGCGACCATCAGGAAGAAGGTCGTCTCCAGGACGTCGACGCCGGCGATGACGAGCGCGGCGACGATCGGCACCGGTGACCCGATGAACCATCCCGCCGATGCCGCGAATGCCGCAACGGCCAGGAACACGAGCCGGATCGCGCGCACCAGCTGCGTCGCCTCACGCGATGAGCCGACCTGTTCGGAGCTCCGCAGCAGCAGCCAGACGCCCGCCACCGCAGCAACCGACCCGAGCATCCAGCTCACCGGAGCGGGCGGTTCGAGCAGTACAGCGAGCAAGTCAGTGCGGCCTGCCGCGATGGCCGCCCCGATGGCGGCGGCACCCAGAACGAGCGCGACACCGGGTCCCGTCCACGCACGCCGAGCGGGCGGGGCGGCCATCAGTAGATGGTCGGGAAGCGGTGGCGGTATCGAGGCATGACGTTGACGCCGGCGGCGTTGGCTGACTTGCGCAGCCGCTCGAGCAGCTCGTACGTCGTCCCGAACTGCCAGCGGTGGTTCTGGTAGTAGTCGCGAAGGGCATTCCAGAAGCGCGTGTTGCCGATGTCGTGACGCAGCTTGTCTAGGAAGTTGCCGCCCTGGATGTAGATGACCTCGTGCAGGCAACTGCCCGAGTAGTCGTAGACCGAGCCGTCGAGCCTGGCCTGTGAGCACTGGCTGGAGCGGAACGCCCCCAGGTACCAGCGGGTCAGGAAGTCCGTGACGGCCTCATCGGCGAACGGCTGGCGAGGTTGGTCGCTGCCCACCACGCCGTAGAACCACTGGTGGCCCACCTCGTGCACGGTCAGGAAGCGCAGCAGGTAGTGCGGATACGTGCGGGAGATCCAGACGTGGCCGGGCGATTCCATGCCCGATCCGCCGGACGCCTCGCTGATGGTGAGTCGGGGGTATGGGTACTGGCCCAACTTCTTCTCGAAGATGGCGATCGCGTCCTTGGCGGCTTGGAGCACCACCGGGCGGGGGAAAGTCCGGCTGAAGACCACGATCTTGGTCTCGCCGTCGCGGCTCCAGCCAGTCAGCCGGCCATAGTCGGGAGCGGCCGTGAAGTTGAAGTCGCGGACGTTCACGGCATGGAAGCGCCGGGTGTTGCCTTTCCCGCCGGACGGGGACCCGGTCGAGGCGTAGATGAGCGGTCGGTCGGCGGTGATCTCGACATCGACCCTTGGGCTGAGCGCGGTGAAGAACGGGTCGCCCGCCGCAGCGTCGAAGAAGGAGCGCTTGCGGCTGACCCACGGGATCCAGCGGTGGACGCTGCGGATGCCGTTGTCCCGCGAGAACATCCATGAGCGGCCGGAGCTGCCGTCACGGAGCCTGGCGTCATAACGGATGAGCACAGTGGCCTTGGCGCCCTTCGGGAGCACGCCGCCAAGATGGACCGTGAGCGTCTGCTCGCCCACGTTGACCTTGGCGGACCTGCCATCGACCGTCGTCTCGAGCAGCTTCATGTTGCCGAGGGCGGGGGCGACCGTGTTGAGCTCGACGCGGTCGATGGGGCCGCCGGATGTGTTCGTGACGCGCATCTCGGAGCGGACCCGGATCGTCCCTGCGCTCCAGTCGAGCTTCAGCGACGCATCGTAGGTGGCGGTCAGGTGCACGCTCGTGCGATCGACGTCACCGCCGCGGATGGCGCTGTGGCGGCTGTTCGGGCCGCTGCGGGCGACGGTGGCGGCGGTGGGCAGGACACAGACGAAGACGAGCGCGACGAGCAGCGCTCTACGGACGGCATGAGACATCTTCTCCCCCTTCACGGCAACCCCACTATGGCATCAGCCGCCGCCGCTGCCAACCTCCGCCGTTCGTCCGGGTGTAACGCAGGCGATCGTGCAGCCGGTCGGCGCGCCCGTGCCAGAACTCATAGACGTTCGGGATCAGGCGGTAACCGCCCCAATACGGGGGAAGCGGCACGTCACCTCCTGCGAACCGCTCTAGTGCAGCGGAATACCTCTCCTCCAGCGACGCGCGATCGGCGATCGGCCGGCTCTGGTCGGAGGCCCACGCCGCCATCCGGCTGCCGAGTGGCCGGCTGGCGAAGTAATCGTCGGATGCATCCCGCTCGAGGCGGGCAACTGGCCCGGTGACGCGGACCTGGCGTTCCAGCGGGTCCCAGTAGAAGCAGGCGGCGGCCACGGGATGAGCCGACAGCGCGATCCCCTTCTCGCTCTCGTAGTTGGTGAAGAAGGTCAGCCCGCGCTCGTCGAGCCCGCGCAGGAGCACCATCCGGACCTGCGGCACCCCGTCCGGCCCGACCGTGGAGAGTGCCATCGCGCCCGGCTCCCGCAACCCCGTCCGTCGCGCGTCGTCCAGCCACGCCTGCAGTTGCTGCCGCGGGTCTGGATCGAGGTCGTCAAAGCCCTGGATCTGCACGTCCCTATCATCCGCCGATGGCGACGACCCGCGGTGCCCCGCCGCTCACCCCGGCCGAGACCCTCCGACAGCTGGAGTCGTTGCGCGCACGGACCGTCCGGCTCCTCGCTGGAGGCGTGGCGCTCGGCGCGACCGGGTATATCGCCGCGGCGACCGTCGGGGCGCTGGCGGGCCGCGACCTCGGAGGGTCCGAGGCGTGGAGCGGGGTCCCCACCGCGGCGGCCGTCCTGGGGACAGCCTTCGGTGCGGCAGCGCTCTCGTGGGTCAGCGCCCGGCACGGGCGGCGACGCGCGCTCGTGCTCGGCTACCTCCTCGGGGCGGTCGCCGGGGTCGGCGCCGTCGCGGCCCTCCAGGTGCGATCGTTCCCGCTGCTGTTGATCGCGATGTTCGTCCTCGGGTGGCCCAATGCTGCTTCCCAGATCTCACGCTACGCGGGCGGCGATCTCTACATCCAGGCGCGACGGGCACGGGCGGTCGGAACGGTCGTCTGGGGGGCGACGATCGGTGCCGTCGTCGGTCCCAACCTCGTCGGCCCGATGGGACAGGTGGCCGAGGCATCAGGATGGGACCCGCTGGCGGGCGCGTTCGTGGTCGGCATCTGCGCGTTCGGGATCGCGGGGGTCCTCGGGCACCTGCTGTTGCGGCCGGACCCTTCGGAGATCGCCGAGTCCCCGGCGCCACACCCCGATGACGGCCGGGTCGGGTCCGTCTCCGTGCGCGGGCTGCTCGCCCGACCCGCCATCTCGGCGGCACTCACGGCGCTCGTCGCGGGCCAGGTCGTGATGGTCATGGTCATGACCATGACGCCGCTCCACCTCCGGGAGCACGGCCACGGCCTCGAGGTGGTCGGCCTCGTGCTGAGCGCTCACACGCTCGGCATGTTCGCGCTCGCGCCGATCTCGGGCCGGCTCACGGATCGCTTCGGGCCTCTCCCCACTATCACGACCGGTTTCGCGATCCTGGCGGCCGCGTGCGTCCTTGCATTCGTCGCCCCATCCGGCGGAGGGCCGATCCTCGTCGTCGCCCTGTTCCTGCTCGGCTTCGGCTGGAACCTGGGCTTCGTCGCCGGCAGCAGCATGGTCAGCGGCGGCCTGCCGCTCGCCATCCGCGCACGCCTTCAGGGGACCATCGATGCCGTCATCTGGACGTCCTCCGCGATGGCGAGCGTCGCGTCGGGAGCCCTGATGGGGATCATCGGCTTCGACGGGCTGGCGGTGCTGAGCGCGTTGCTCACCGTCGTTCCGGCGGTCGTCGTCATCGCCTCGGTCCGACGCATGCCCGTGCCGCAACGCACCTGAGAGCAACGGCGCGCGTCCCGCCGGACACCGGACCGCGCCGTGGCGCTACGCTTCGGCTTGTGCGTGCCCACAGGCGTTCCATGCTGTCCCTGGCACCGATCGCGGCCGTCCTTGCGCTGTTGGTCGTGTCTGCCGGCGTCGTGGCCGAGCACGTCCCCATCCTGCGTGGTGCGATCACGGACGAAGCTGGGCGGTTGGCCGGGGGCTCGGACGAGGCAGACGCCGCGCAGCGCGCGCTCTTCGAGGCGACCGGTACGCAGCTGTACGTGCTCTACGTCGAGACGACGGGCGCCACGGACATCGACACATATGCCGATGACGTGGGCGCGGAGAACGAGCTGGGTGAGCGCGACGCGCTGCTCGTGGTGGCATTCGGGGATCGGACCGATGTCCTGAAGACCGGCAGCGGCCTGAATGACGACATCTCGGCCAACGAGCTCGATGACATCCTGCTCGACCGCGTGGAGCCCGCGCTCCAGGCTGGCGACCCGGAGGGAGCTATCGTCGCGGCCGCGAGAGGCCTCCAGGCAGTCATCCCGTCGAATGTGTCCCCCACTGCCGGGCCGACTGAAGCCCCGACGGCTCGGGCGACGACCGCCCCCTCGACCGCCGGCCCGGGGCCTGCTCCCCCACCGTCCGATGGCAGCTCCGGCGGAGGCATCCCGCTGCTTCCGATCATCGCCGTCCTCGCCGTCGTAGGCGGTGGGATCTGGCTCTTCATGCGTGTCCGACGCGAACGCGCCGGGGTCCGCGGCTCGTTCGAGGAGCAGAAGACCCAGGAGCAGCTCGGTCGCGAGGCGAATGCGCTGCTCATCGAGACGGACGACGCCTTGCGTGATGCGGAGCAGGAGCTCGGCTTCGCCCAGGCGCAGTTCGGTGAGGCGCAGGCGACAGCGCTTGCGAAGGCGCTGGAGCAGGCACGGACCGAGCTCAAGCAGGCGTTCGTGGTGGGCCAGGAGCTCGACGACACGGTGCCGGAGCCGCCGGAGAAGCGGCGCGCGATGATCCAGGAGATCATCGACCGCTGCAAGCGAGCGCGTGCCACCGTCGACGAGCAGCGAGAGGCGATCGATCGGCTCCGGGACCTCGAGAAGCGCGCACCCGAGGTCCTCGGCGAGCTGCCGTCGACGATCGCCGCGGCCGAGGCGCGCGTCGAGACCGGGCGCGCCACGCGACAACGGCTCGAGCGGTTCGCAGAGTCGTCGTGGTCGGCCGTCGCGGGCAACGTCGATGGAGCGATCGAGCGGCTGGCCGAGGCACGTCGCCTGGTGGACGACGGCCAGCAGGCCCTCACGGCCGGCGATCGCAGCGCGGCCGCCGTCGCCGTGCGCACGGCACAGGAACGGGTGGGCGCGGCAGGCGCCATGCTCGACGCGGTCGAGAAGTCGGCTACCGACCTCGAACAGATGGATGCTCAGCTCCAGGCCGATCTTCGGGACCTGGAGTCGGACATGGCCGCTGCACGCACGGCGGTCGCGACCACGCGCGATGCGGCGCGGCAGACGGAGCTCGCCAAAGCCGAATCCGCGCTGGCCGACGCTCGCCGGCTCGCGACCGGGGAGCATCCCGATCCGCTTGCTGCGCAGCGTCAGGTGGCGGCGGCGCAAGCCACGGTCGACCAGTTGCTGGCCGGGGTTCGCGCCGCTCAGGAACGCGGCCGCGTCCAGGAAACGGCCGCGCGCTCGGCCATCACCATGGCCGAGACGAGCATCTCCCAGGCGAGCAGCTACATCTCCGCGTACCGACGGAGCGCGGCCCTCGGACGCCGCGCCCGGAACCGCCTGGTGGAGGCGGAGCGCTACCTCGAGCAGGCACGCGCGATGATGGCCACGGACCTTCCCAATGCCACCCAGCTCGCGCGTACCGCCGACGCGCTGGCGGATGAGGCACTCGCCCTGGCCCGCGAGGACTCGTCGACCCCGCCTGTCGTCCTGCCCCCCGTCCCCGACCGACCGGATGACGGCCTCGGCAGCATCCTCGGCGCGATCTTCGGCGGCATGGGGAGCGGCAGTAGCGGATGGGGTGGCGGCGGGAGCAGCTGGGGCGGTGGTGGTGGATCCACGCGCGGGTCGTCGGGCGGTGGCGGCTGGTTCGGCGGTGGTGGAGGGGGAGGCGGAGGCGGGCGGTCGAGCCG
>JACCXQ010000028.1 GCA_013696945.1 Chloroflexota bacterium
GAACAAGGGCCGCTGGTCCACTCATGGGCCGCGCTGCCCACGGCACGGGATCCGCGGCCAACGAAAGGTCCCTCGATCTCCGATAGACCCACCGGGTGGGCACGACGCGCGGGGCGGCACGACGCGCGGGGCGGCACGACGCGTGGGGCGGCACGGCCCGGCGCGATCTGCCCTTAGGACCCTTCCGCTCCCATCACCCGGCCGGCCGCAGTCGGACGCTCGAGCACGCCTCGTTCCTCGAGGAACCGGAGCACGCGCTCCGCGTTGGCTTCAGGGGTGGTATCGGTGGTGGTCAGGACGAGCTCCGCGCGAACGGGCGGCTCGTATGGATCGTCCACGCCGGTCATCCGCTCCAGCCGCCCGTCACGTGCCTGGGCATAGAGCCCTTTCACGTCGCGTGCCTCGCAGACCTCGAGCGGCGTGTCTACGAAGACCTCGACGAAGCCAGGCCCGACCATCTCGCGCACCTCGTCACGCGTCTGGCGATACGGGCTGACCACGCTGGCCACGGAGATCCCGCCGTGGCGCACGATCTCCGCCGCGACGTACCCGATGCGCCGCACGTTCGTATCGCGGTCCTCCCGGTTGAATCCGAGACCTTTCGAGAGGTGGGTGCGCACGACGTCGCCGTCGAGCACCGTGACCTCGCGACCCCGCGCCTCGATGAGGGGCACCAGCGCCGCAGCCGTCGTCGACTTGCCGGAACCCGACAGCCCCGTGAACCAGACACAGGCGCCACGCCCCACGCCGTCAGCCGCCCTGCTCTTCGAACGCGTCCACGCCACCGGCCGGGCTGAACAGCTCCTCGTCGCGCGTGATGCGGCCCTCGTCCTCGGCCTGCGTCTTCTGCGGCTCGTACCACGCATCGAACGCTGTCGAGCGCAGCAGCGAGACCTGATCCGGTTCGAGCGGCCGGACCTCGCGCTCGAGGACCTTGTAGACGTGGAACCCGTCCTCGAGCGCAAAACCGCCGGTGACCTCACCGACCGCCAGCTCGAAGATCTCGTCCGCGGCATCGGCCGGGAGCTGCTGCTTCAGCTGCCAGCCGATATCCCCACCGTCTGCCGCCTCGTCGGCATCACTAAGCTCGCGGGCGATCTCCGCGAAATCAGCCTCCGGCTCGGCGAGACGGTCCTCGACCTCCTGGATGCGCTCCTCGGTCGGTGCGCGTCGCTCCTGGAAGAGGACGACGTGGTGCCCGAAGTCACTCTTGAACGGGCCGACGACGTCGCCGGGCTGGAGGTCCGGGTCGTCGAACAGGGGGTCCGTCAGCTCCTGCACGTACTGGCCCGTGCGCGGGAAGAAGCCCAGGTCGCCGCCCGTGGCCGCCGAGCCCTCGTCATCGCTCTCCAGGGCAGCCTCGACGAACGCCGCCTCGCGGTCCTCGATGTCGCTGATCGCGCCGAGCCCAGCTACCAGGGCCTTCCCTTCCTCCTCCGCGGCCGCCCATGCCGGATCATCGTCCGGGAGATCGGCCGCGGCGGCGGGATCGTCGTTGGGGGAGAACAGGATGTGGCTGGCGTGGATGACCCCTTCCCCCGCAGCCTCGTCCTCGTTGGGGTTCTGCTCGATGAAGATCTCGGCCAGATGGATCTGCTCGACATCGCCGGCGATCGCCTCGTCGGTGATCTTGTCGCGGAGCTTGCGCGATGTCTCCTCGCGGCGGACGTTGGCGCGATACACGTCCAGGCTGACCGAGGCGGTGAGCTCGGTCTCGAAGAACGGATCGTCGGCGGCCGGCAGGATCTCGGAGACGCGCCCGATGCGGTAGATGCCGTCGGCGCCCTTGATGATCTCGGTGGTCTCGCCCGCCTGGAGCTCGAACAGGGCCTCCACCCACGCCACGTCGGACGGGTTCTCGTCGGTGATGATCCCGTAATCCCCGTCCCGTTCCTTGCTGATGTCGGTGCTGTATTGACGAGCGACCTGCTCGAATGGGAACCCGTCGGCGAGGTCCGCCTGACCTTTCTCGATCAGCTCGCGGGCGGCCTCATCCTGCTCCGGCGTGGGCTCCCCCGCTACGGGGTCGACCTCGGGCTCGACGAAGATGGCGTGCACGCGGCGGCGTTCCGGCGTCGAGGCTTCCGCGTCGAACGCAGCCTGTACCTCCTCGTCGGAAACGGTGACGCCCTGCCCCTGCGCGAGCTTCTCCTGGAAGGTGAGGTCGATGAGGTCCTCGATGGCCTGCGTCTCGGCCGAGTTCGACGCCTCGCTCAGGCTCTGCAGTTGTTGCGATGCCGTGGCCTCGTCGATGTGGCTGGCGGCGAGGGCCTCTCGGACGCGATTCGACGCCCGGTCGATGCGGAAGAGGGTCAGCTTCGTCCGGTCCGCCCACTGGTCACGCGTGATCGTCGTGCCCTCGATCGTGGCGACGGGCTTGAAGTGCGCGTTGTAGTAGTTGACCGCGACCGCCGCCACGAGGATGACGATCACGGCGACGATGAGGCTGATGAAGCCGACCGTCACCCAGAACTGGAAGCGGTCTTCCGAGTCGATCGGGCTTCGGCGACGCGGGCGGTCGGACGTGCGGGGGCGAAGGGTCATGCTTGATCCGTGCGGGATGGGTGACGGCCCTGGGGGCGCCGTAGTCTAGCGCAGCTCCCCTGCGACCGAGGACAGCCACGCCTCCTGAGTCGTGCGGCGGGCGAGCATCCGCAGGAGCAAACCCGCGAGCCGTGTGGCCGCCCCGCGTGCCTCGCCGTTCTCGTCATCGAGGATCAGCACCGCGGGGCGACGCGAGAGGCGACGGCGCGCGAGCTGTACGCCCATCCGCGCAACACCGCGCACGCGGCCCCTTGC
>JACCXQ010000029.1 GCA_013696945.1 Chloroflexota bacterium
AGGCGCCGATGATGGTGCCGTTCCCGCCCAGATCGGCGCCCATCGCCAGCGACCACCAGAGCGGCTCCACGTCGGCGCCGCGCGCGCCGAGCTGCTGCACGATGGGGATCACCGTTGCCGTGTAGGGGATGTTGTCGACGACCCCGGAGGCCACGCCGCTGATCCACAGCAACGCCACGCTGGTCGCGACGGGCTCACCCCCGGTCAGCTCGAAGACCGCGTCGGCGATACCGCCGATGATGCCGACCTTGATGACACCCTCCACGACCATGAACAGGCCGACGAAGAACAGCAGGGTGTTCCACTCCACCTTCTCGAGCACGTCCGTAGGATCGACCCGGCCGACCACGAACAGGACGCTCGCTCCGAGTAGGGCGATCGTTGCCGGTTCGTAGCCCAGCGGCGCGGCGAAGAGGAAACCCACGATCGTCAGCAGCAGCACCGCGACGCTGATGCGCATCAGACGCGGCTCGCTGATCACGCCGCTCTCGTCCAGGTCCAGCGCCGACATGTGCTCACGATGCTCGGCCAGCTCGCGGCCGAACATCAAGCGGGCGAGAAGGAGGAAGGCACCCAGCACGAGCAGCGAGACCGGCGTCATGTTCCAGGCGAATGTCGCGAAGTCGATGCCCGCCGCGGACCCGATGAGGATGTTCGGCGGGTCCCCGATGAGCGTGGCCATCCCGCCCACGTTCGAGGCGAGGATCTCGGCGATGAGATACGGCAGCGGCGACACCCCGAGCGCGGCCGCGATGTAGAGCGTCACCGGCCCGATCAGCACGACCGTCGTGACGTTGTCCAGGAATGCCGACGCGACCGCCGTGATCAGGCAGAGGACCAGCATGATCCGCCATGGGTCCGTGCCCGCCACGCGGATGGCGCGGATGGCGACCCACTGGAACACCCCCGTCCCACGCATCACGTTGGCGATGACCATCATCCCCAGCAGCAGGAAGATGACGTTGAAGTCGATGGCCTCGAAGGCCTCGTGCTGGTCGATGACGTGCAGGACGATCATCAGCACGCCACCGGCGAGCGCGGCCACCGTCTTGTGCACGATCTCGGTGGCGATGAGTGCGTACGTGCCGAGGAAGATCGCCGCGGCGATCCAGACCTCCATCGCGCTCAGTCGACCGGCTGGTCGGGGATCGGCGGGTCGGTCACCGAACGGGCGAGCTCCGGGAAGTCCTCGAGGTACCGGAGGGCCAGCTCCAGAAGGTCGATGTAGCCGATCACGTGCCGCTCGTCGTCGACGACCGGCAGCCCGGAGTAGCGGTGCTCGTGCATCGCGCGGAAGGCATTCCCGACGGTCGAGTCGGGTCGGAGGGTGACAGGAGCGCTCATCAGGTCGCCGGCCACCCGCGCCCCGACCTCACGCCCGAACCGTCCGGCGGAAGCGAGGTCCTTGACCTCCGCCATGAGCGATTCCGGGCTGACGTGGGCCACGATCTCCTCCACCACGCGAAGGACCGGGATGACCCCGACGATGCGTTGGTCGGTGTCGACGACGGCAAGGAGGCGCGTATGGGGCTGCGCGATCGCCCGGCGGGCGACGCTCAGGAGGTCCTCGTCGGCACGGACGATGTTTGGCCCGATGTCAAGGTGGTGATCGATCTCGGCGACGGTGGTCCGTTTCGCCAGTCGATGCTGCTCGCGCTCGCTCACCCGCTCCGCTCGTCGCCGGCCGCCACCACCGGCAACGCGTGTCCTGTTCGGACCGCGATCATCGTCTCCGTGTGGTTCCCGGGCGTCACCAGGACTGCCGACCCTGGCGCATGGAGATGCTCTGGAGGATCCCGAGACCCAGCGCGATGCTGGTGAGCGATGCGCCGCCGTGCGTGATGAACGGCAGCGGGATGCCTGTGATGGGCATGATCCCCATCACCATCCCGAAGTTCACGAGCAGTTGGAAGAGGATCATCGAGGCCACAGCTCCGGCGAACGCGAGCCCGAATGTGTCACGCGAGCGCCAGCCCACGAGCAGCACGCGCCAGAGCAGCGCGCTGAAGAGCAACAGGATCACGACGCCGCCCACGAACCCCAACTCCTCCGCGAGCGTGGCCCCCACGAAGTCGGTGGCCTGCACAGGGAGGTAGTCGAGCTGTGTCTGCGTCCCGTTCGTCAACCCCTTGCCGAAGAGCCCACCCGACCCGACGGCGATCTGCGCCTGGATGAGCTGATACCCCGAACCGAGTGGGTCCGCGGCAGGTTCGAGGAAAGAGATGAGGCGTGCCCGCTGGTAGTCCTTGAGCACGAACTCCCACGCGACCGGGAGCATCGCCATGACCAGCCCAGCCGCGACGAGGAGCCAGCGTGCGCTGGCGCCCACCAGGAAGAGCGTCCCGAAGAGCATCGCGCCGAACACGAGTGACGTCCCGAGGTCGGGTTGCAGTAGCACCAGCGCGAGTGGCGGGCCGGCGATGACAGCAGCGCCCAGGATCGTGGTCAGGCTCTTGAGCTTGTCGCGCCGGCCCGACAGGTAGTTCGCCAGCACGATCGCCATCAGGATCTTCGCGAGCTCGGAGAACTGGAACTGCAGGCCGCCCAGGGTCACCCAGCGCGAGACACCGCCGGTCCCGCTACCGATCACAAGGGTGAGCACCAGAAGCGCGAGGTTCCCGACATAGATCGGCCACGCCAGTGTCCTTAGCCAGCGGAAGTCGAAGGCAGCCGCGAGCGTGAACAGCACGAGTGCGATGGCCAGCCACATCAGGCCGCGCGTGAAGACGGAACCGCTCTCGAGCGGTGCGCCCTGGCTGTTCGTGTACGCCATCAGGACGCCGACGATGGCGAGCGCGAGAGCGTAGAACGCGAGCTGGAGATCGAAGTGGTTCCATGATCCAGAGGCCGCCGTCGAACCGAGCGCCCCGAAACGCGCCGGCTGGATCCGCAGGGTACCCATCAGCGCGCACCCCATCGAGCAGCTCGCGGCGTCATGCGATCACGGCGAGGGTTCACGGGACAACAGCGAGCGGAGGCGGAGATCGACATCCAGCTCGTAGTGCATCTGGAGGAAGTACTTGACGACCTCGGTCGCCGCGTTGCCCCTCGTGCGCGAGTCGTAGGCGAAGGCCAGGACGGCGAGCTCCGAGTCGTCGCGAGCGATCGTCTGCATGCCGTTGGGGTCGCTTGCTCGCTTCTCGGGATCCTTGGCGACGAACCCCACGAACCAGGAGTGGTAGCGCAGGTCGCCCTGGGCGTCCCTGACCCCGAACTCGGCTGTCCCGGTCTTGCCGCCCAGAACCAGCGGCAGGTCCACCAGGTTGTACGTGTGGTACAGCGTCAGGACGCGTCGTGAGGCCTGGCGCATGATCCGGAACACGTCGGGGTCGATGGGCAGCTTCCGGATGAGGTCGGGCTCGAAGTCCTGCACCACGCTCCCGTCCGGAGCGAGGACGCGGCGTACCACCTGCGGCCGGAACAGATCCCCGCCATTGATCATCGCCGTGTAGGCGTTGAGCACCTGGAGCGGCGTGAATGTGTCGTAGCCCTGTCCGATGCCCGCCTGATAGACCTCTCCGGGGTAGACGGGCAGGTTGAAGACGCGCTGCTTCCACTCGGTCGTAGGCAGGATGCCGGGGACCTCGTTCGGCAGGTCGACACCCGTCCGCGTCCCGAACCCGAACTGGTCGCCCCAATACGCCAGCCGGTCCATGCCGAGCATGCCCGCGACCTGGTAGAAGAACGTGTCGCTGGAGTGCCCGAACCCGTCGTAGATGTCGATCGGACCCCAGCCCTGCCGGTTCCACTCGTAGTACTTGGTCGAACCGATGGTCAGGTACGGCCGGGAGACGAGCTTCGTCTGGTCGGTGATCTCCCCGTCGGCGAGTGCGCCTGCACCGGTCACGAGCTTGTAGGTCGAGCCGGGCGGGAAGTTCTCGCTGATCGCGTAGTTCTTGAGCGGACCGCCGCGTGCCTCCAGCAGGTCCTGGTATTGCTGGCTGTCGATGCCGCGCGCGAAGAGGTTGTCGTCGTATGTCGGCAGAGAGACCATCGCGAGGACCTCGCCGGTCTGCGGGTTCATCACGATCACGACGCCGCGCTCGAGGCCGACGATGTCCATCGCCCACTTCATCGCCTTCTCTGCATCGGCCTGGATGTCGACATCGATGGTCAGCTCCAGCGAGTTCCCCGGCTCGGGATCCGCGAGGGTGCGTCGGACGCGGACGACCTCGCCCCGCGCGTCTCGCTCGACCTCCTCGACACCGTAGCTTCCCCGCAGGACTTCCTCGAACGACCTTTCGACGCCCTGCTTGCCGATGACATCGTCGTTGAGGTAGCCCAGGCTTCCGAGCGCCTCCAGCTCTTCGGGCGTGACGGATCCCGTGAAGCCCAGGACCTGCGAGACGAGCGGCCCAAAGAGATAGTTGCGGCGTGCTTCGACCGCGATCTCCACGCCGGGGAGAGAGAGTCGTTGCTCGGCGATGATCCGCGCCACGTCGGTCGGGACGTCGCCGGTCACGCGGGCCAGCTCGAATCGGTTGCCGGCAGCGCTGTCGATCGCCTCCGTGATCTCACTGGCAGGCATGTCGAGGAGGGTCGCGAGCCGCGCCACGACCTGGGGCCGCTCCGCCAGTGGCAGCTCCGCCGGCCGGATCTTGACGGCGAACGTGGGCACATTGTCGACCAGCTGGCGCCCCGTCCGGTCGAAGACGAGGCCGCGCGCCGAGCGCACTGGCTGAAGCGTCAGGCTATTCCCGCGGGCGAGGCCGGCGTAGTACCCGCCATTGGCGATCTGGAGCGTGAACAGGCGCGCGCCGAGCGCGCCGACGACGAGCAGGATGATCACGCCGAACACCGCGAATCGCGGCCATAGGGGTGTCCGCGGGGTGGTCTCGCCGAGCGCGATGTCGCTCATCGGATCACCAGTCGATCCGCTCCGTCGCGCCGTAACGTCGCAGCAGGGCACGGATGACGATCACCGCGAGGATAGCCACGATCGTGTCCAGGACGGCGAGCGCGATGAACGTCGAGAGCGGTACGGGGGTCAGGCCGACGCCCGCGGTCGCCGCCAGGATCGCGGTCAACAGCGCCAGGAACAACCACGCCGAGACGAAGACCGCAACGCCGACCGTGATGATGCGTGGCCTACCCGTGAAGCGCGCGAGGAGCACCGCCAGACCGGTCACGACGAGCAGGACGAGCGCGGTCGCGCCGAGTGGCCGCCCGGAGAGCGCGTCGATGAGGAGCCCTCCGACGACAGCCCAGACCATCGAATCCTCGAAGCCGACGACCATCGCGACGACGACGGCCAGGACGAGCACAAGGTCGGGCTTGACGCCACCGATGGTGAGTTCAGGAAGGACACTGGTCTCCAGGAGTGCCGCGAGCAGGGCTCCGACGGCTGCGATGGGCAGACTCATGTGGCGGCGACCGCTCGCGCACCGGGGCGGACCGGCTGCGCTGGCACGCCCACGAGTACGCTCAGCACCGCGGGAAGTATAGACGAGCCACCTTCGATGACCTCCGCTGTAGCTTCGCCGAACGTGGTCACGTGTCGCCCGGGTCAGCCTCGGCCGGGCCATCGTCGGTCGAGTTGCGCCCGTCATCCCGCGGACCCATGGAATACCTCTGTTTCATCGCCTGGTATCGCTCCCAGACACGCTCCGAATGCTCGGGGCGGAGGTGTCGGTCGAGAAGCGGGACGATGTGCTCACGGAGCACGGCCGAGCGAGCCATCCACTGGTAGTAACGCCGTCCGGAGTGGGCATATGGCCCGTACAGCTTCGAATCAGGGAAATGCCGCATCAGCCACTGGAACAGCGACGCGTGGTCCGTGTGC
>JACCXQ010000030.1 GCA_013696945.1 Chloroflexota bacterium
CGGCTTGCCGCGGACCCCGGCGTGCGCGAGGTCATCGTGGCGCCCGGGAACCCCGGCATGGTCGACGTGGCGGAGGTCCGCGGCGATGTCCCGCTCGACGACCACGGCGCGATCGTCGCGCTGGCGCGAGCGTCTCGCTCGGAGCTGGTGGTCATCGGTCCCGAGGCGCCGCTCGCCGCGGGACTGGCCGATCGCCTCGTGGCCGCGAGCTTCGCCGCCTTCGGGCCGACGCGAGCAGCAGCCCGGCTCGAGGCCAGCAAGTCCTTCTGCCGGGACGTGGCAAGTGCGGCGGGCGTGCCGATCCCTGATGGTGCGTCGTTCGTGGACGCCGGCGCGGCGCTCGCGTTCGTGCGCCAGTTCGGCGCGCCGCTCGTCATCAAGGCCGATGGCCTCGCGGCCGGCAAGGGCGTCACGGTCTGCGCCACGACCGATCGGGCGGAAGCGGCGATCGGCGACGCCATGGTGCGCGGCGCTTTCGGGGCCGCCGGCGAGCGGATCGTGGTGGAGCGGGCGCTCACCGGCCGCGAGGCGAGCCTCATCGTCTTGACCGACGGTGAGAGCACCGTGGCGCTGCCAGCGGCACGTGACCACAAGCGCATCGGGGAGGACGACACCGGGCCGAACACCGGTGGCATGGGCGCCTTCTCACCGCTCGCCGATCTCCCCCATGACGAGGCGGCGCGGCTCGTCGATGGCTTCCACCGACCGATCCTGGCGGAGCTGGCGCGTCGCGGCATCCGCTTCCGAGGCGCGCTCTACGCGGGCCTGATGCTCACGCCGGATGGGCCGTCTCTCCTCGAGTGCAACGTCCGCTTTGGCGACCCCGAGACGCAGGTCCTGCTCGCGCGGCTGGAAACGCCGCTCGCGCCGCTCCTTTTGGGCGCGGCGACGGGCTCGCTCGGAGAGACGGCTGGACACCTCGGGCTCAGCGATGGGCGTGTGCGGTCAGGGTCAGCGGCCGTCGGTATCGTCCTCGCGGCGGCCGGATATCCAGGGCGGCCGCGCACCGGCGATGCCATCGACCTCGACCGTGATGCCCTTGGCGGCGCGTCGCTGTTCTGGTCGGGCGTACGGGCCGCTCCCGGTGGTGGGCTCACGACGGACGGCGGACGCATCGCCACGGTCGTCGCCCGTGGCCCCGATGTGGGAGCCGCCGCGGCTGCTGCCCATGCTGCCGCCGATGCCGTGCGCTTCGATGGCCGCCAGCTCCGCCGGGACATCGGGCGGGTCGTCGCCTTCGCGGGGCCACGCGCATGATCGCGCGCTACTCGCTCCCCGGGATGGCGGCGGTCTGGACGGACCAGGCACGGTTCGAGCAGATGCTGCGCGTCGAGCTGGCCGTGCTGCATGCTCAGGCGGGGCGCGGGATGGTCCCCGAGCCTGCCGTCGCGGCGATCGAGTCGGCCGCCCGTGTGGATGTCGAGCGCATCGCAGAGCTCGAGGCGACCACCGACCACGACGTGATCGCGTTCGTCAGCCAGGTCGCAGAGACCGTCGGGGAGCATGGCCGCTGGCTGCACTTCGGGCTTACCAGCAGCGATATCGTGGACACGGCACTCGCCCTCCAGTGCTCGGCGGCGGCCGACAGGTTGCTCGCCGACATCGATGCGCTGATCGCGGCCCTCGTGACGCGGGCTCGTGAGCACGCCGGCACGGTGATGATGGGCAGGACCCATTCGGTACACGCCGAGCCGATCACGTTCGGGCTCAAGCTGGCGTCCTGGGCATTCGAGCTCGACCGCGACCGCCGCCGGCTGGAGGCCGCCGCGAGCGATCTGAAGACAGGCAAGATCAGCGGCCCGGTGGGGACCTACTCCCTGCTGCCGCCCGAGATCGAATCGGAGGCGCTGGCAGAGTTGGGGCTGGCCGCCGACCCGGTCAGCACGCAGATCGTGCAGCGCGACCGACATGCCGCTCTCCTTGCTGCGATCGCCGTCACAGGCGGGTCGGTCGAGCGTTTCGCCACTGAGATCCGAAATCTCCAGCACACCGAGATCGCCGAGGTCCAGGAGCCGTTCCGAACGGGGCAGAAGGGCTCGAGCGCGATGCCGCACAAGCGCAACCCGATCCTCTCCGAGCGGCTCTCGGGCCTGGCGCGCCTGCTGCGCGGCTATGCCGTGGCCGGGTTCGAGGACCAGGCCCTGTGGCATGAGCGGGACATCAGCCATTCGTCAGTGGAGCGGGTGGCGCTCCCCGGTGCGACGATCCTGCTCGACTACATGCTGGTGCGCTTCCTGTCGCTCGTGGAGGGGCTCGTGGTCCGTCCGGAGCGGATGCGCGAGAACATCGAACGGGGCCTCGGGCTGCACGCCAGCAGCCGCCTCCTGACGGCGCTCGTCGACGATGGTGGCCTGGCGCGCGAGGACGCCTACGCGATAGTGCAGCGAGATGCGCTCCGGGCGGCCGACGAGCGCCGTCCGCTGCGCGAGCTGGTCGAGGCCGATCGCAGCGTTCGCGACGCCCTCGATGAGGCGCGTATCGCGGCCTGCTTCGATGACGAAGCGGCGCTCCGCCATGTCGACACCATCCTGGGGCGGCTGCGGGCGCTCGAACGAGTAGGGGAGGTGCGGGTTGGTCGCTGATCCGGTGACGCGTTTCGTTCGCTCGGGCAAAGTGCGGGATCTGTACACGCTGGACCACGATCGACTGCTCCTCGTGGCGTCCGATCGGATCAGCGCGTTCGACGTGGTCCTGCCGACGACGATCCCCGACAAGGGCCGCGTGCTGACCGGCCTCTCGCGCTTCTGGTTCCGGGAGACGGACACCATCATCCCGAACCACCTCGAGGGCACCGATCCGGGCGGGCTCCCCGGCGCGGTGGCGACGGCCCTTGGCGACCTTCGCGGCCGGATGATGATCTGCCGCCGTGCCCGCCCCCTGCCGGTCGAGATCATCGTCCGCGGCTATCTCTCGGGGTCAGGCTGGAAGGATTACCGCGCGAGTGGTCGGGTATGTGGCATCCCGCTTCCCGTCGGGCTACGGGAGAGCGATCGGCTGCCGGAGCCGCTCTTCACGCCGTCGACGAAGGCAGAGGTCGGGCACGACGAGAACATCGACTTCGATGCGATGGTCGGCCTGGTCGGCCCCGATATCGCCGAACAGGCCCGCGACATCGCTCTCGCGCTCTATGGTTTCGGCGCCGCGCATGCTGAACGGGCCGGGATCATCCTCGCCGACACGAAGTTCGAGCTGGGACTCGTAGGCGACGATCCGGAGGGCAGCGAGCGTCTCATCCTCATCGACGAGGTCATGACGCCCGACTCGAGCCGGTTCTGGGACGCTGCGGCGTACGAGCCCGGCCGCGCCCAGGCATCGTTCGACAAACAGTTCGTGCGCGACTGGCTCGAACGCCAGCCGTGGGACAAGGCGCCGCCGGGGCCTGCGCTCCCCGCCGAAGTGGTCGAAGGCACTCGCGCCAGATATGTCGAGGCGTTCGAGCGCATCACCGGAGCGTCGTTCGACCGATATCTGGCCGCGGACACGCTCGAGTGATGAGCACCTACCGCTTCTGCGTGTCGGTCATGCCGAAGCCCGGCATCCTCGATCCCCAGGGCCGGGCGCTGGAAGGCTCACTACCACATCTCGGTGTCGACTCGGTCCACGAGGTGCGCGTCGGACGGCGGGTGGAGCTGAGCGTGGACGGTGCGTCGGAAGGGGCGGCCCGCGCGGTCGTCGAGCGGCTCGCGGACGAGCTCTTCGCGAACCCGCTCATCGAGTCGTGGTCCGTCGAGGCGATGGCCCGACCGGCCCTCGAGGCGGCTCGATGAAGGTCGGGGTGGTCGTCTTCCCCGGCTCGAACTGCGACCGGGATGCGATCCACGCCGCGCGGCTCGCGGGCGCGCAGGCGGAGCCGCTCTGGCACGAGGACCCCGATCTCCACGGCGCAGATGCCGTGATCCTGCCGGGCGGCTTCGCGTATGGCGACTACCTGCGCGCCGGTGCTCTGGCTCGCTTCAGCCCGATCATGGGCAGCGTGCGCGAGCATGCCGAGCGCGGAGGGCTGGTGCTCGGCATCTGCAATGGCTTCCAGGTGCTCGCCGAAGCGGGGCTCGTCCCCGGCGCGCTGCTCCGGAACGCGTCGCTCCGCTTCGAGCATCGCTGGGTGCGGCTGACCGTGACGCGGCGCGACACGGCGTTCACGTCGGCCATCCCGCCCGACGTCACGCTCCTCATGCCGGTCGCCCACGGCGAGGGGTGCTACACGAGCCCCGATGACAAGCTCGATGCACTCGAGGCACGCGGCGGCGTCCTGTTCCGGTACGTCGGCCCGGAGGGCAACCCCAACGGCTCGGCGCGTGACGTCGCCGGTGTGTTGAGTGAGCGCGAGAACGTGTGCGGGCTGATGCCGCATCCGGAGCGTGCGTCGGAACGGCTCCTTGGCTCGGACGATGGCCTGCTCCTGCTCCGCTCGCTCGTCACCAGCGCCGGCCAGCGGCTCGCGGCCGCCTGATGACCGTGGCTGAACGTCCGCCCAGGCCCGCGGTGGCAGAGGTGATGCATACCCCGCTGCACCGGGCGCTGGGACTCACCGACCATGAGCTCGGCGTCATCGGTGGGCGCCTGGGTCGCGCACCGAACGACCTGGAGCTGGCGATGTTCAGCGTCATGTGGAGCGAGCACTGCTCGTACAAGAGCTCGCGCCCCCTCCTCCGCACGCTCCCGACGAGCGGCCCCGGCCTCGTGGCGGGCGTCGGCGAGAACGCTGGTGTGGTGAGTATCGGTGACGGGTTGGCGGTGGCGTTCAAGCTCGAATCACACAACCACCCCAGCGCGGTCGAGCCGTTCCAGGGAGCCGCCACCGGTGTCGGCGGGATCCTGCGCGACATCTTCACGATGGGTGCCCGCCCCATCGCGGTCCTGGATGCCCTGAAGTTCGGCGACCCTTCCAGCGCGCGGACGCGGCGCCTCGTCAGCGGGGTGGTGCGCGGGGTCGGTGGCTACGGCAACTGCGTCGGGGTCCCGACCGTTGGCGGAGAGCTCGCGTTCCACCCGAGCTACGAGGAGAACCCGCTTGTCAACGTCATGGCGGTCGGCCTCCTCGAGGAACGGGATCTGACCCGGGCGGCTGCGCCCGGGCCCGGCAACCTCGTCGTGCTGTACGGCTCCGCGACGGGGCGGGACGGGATCGGCGGGGCTTCCGTACTCGCCAGTGCCACGTTCGGCGACGCCGACCCACAGAAGCGGCCCACGGTGCAGGTCGGCGACCCCTTCGCGGGCAAACTGCTCATCGAGGCGAGCCTGGAGCTCATCGAGCGCGGCCTCCTCGAGGGGCTCCAGGATCTGGGAGCCGCCGGCATCACATGTGCCGTCTCCGAGACGGCGGACCGCGCGGGGACGGGCATCCGTCTCGAGCTCGACGCCGTGCCGCGACGCGAAACCGGGATGGCGGCCTTCGAGGTGATGATCAGCGAGTCACAGGAACGCATGCTCGCGATCGTCCGGCCCGACCGGATCGACGCCGTCGTCGAGGTCTGTAGGCGCTGGGGGCTCCCCGTCGCCGTGATCGGCCGCGTGACCGACGACGGTGATGTGACCGTCGCGGGTGCGGACGGGGTGGAGCTTGCGAGGGTCCCAGCCAGTGCGCTCACGAGTGACGCGATCGTGTACGAGCGTGAGGGCCGCCCGCCCGCTCGCAGCCGCCGCGCGCCCGCGCCAGGCGCGCCGGAGCTCGCGCACGATGGCCTGCCGGAACGGGGCATGGATCCCGGCGCGGTGCTGGTCTCCCTGCTCGGCGACCCGAACCTGGCCAGCCGCGCCTGGGTCACGGGGCGCTACGACGAGACCGTCGGCAGCGACACGGTCTGTGGCGGGGCGCACGGCGCGGCCGTCGTGCGGATCAAGGGAACGGCGAAGGCGCTCGTCATGGCGACGGACTCGAACCCGCGTGTCGGCGCGCTCGATCCGTATCTCGGGGCGGTGTCCGCCGTTGCCGAGTGCACCCGGAACGTCGTCATCACGGGCGCTCGACCGCTGGGGGTGACGGACTGCCTCAACTTCGGCGACCCGGAACGAGCGGAAGCGTTCTGGCAGCTCACGGAGGCGGTGCGCGGCATTGCCGACGCCTGCCGTGCGCTCGGGCTGGCCGTGACCGGCGGGAACGTCAGCCTGTACAACGAGTCGGCGTACGGGGCGATCGTCCCGACGACGCAGATCGGGGTGGTGGGACTGCTCGATGACATCGGGCGCCTCGTCCATCCGGTGTTCCGAGCGGGGTCAGACGTCGTGGCTCTGCTGGGCGAGTCGACCCCGGGTCTCGGCGGCTCGATCTACGCCGACCATGCCGGCGCGGTCCCGGACGATCGGCCGCCCGGCATCGACCTCGCGCGGGAGTCAGCGTTGCAGGCGCTCCTCCTCGACGCGACCCGCAGCGGCCTCCTGCGGTCGGCGCAGGATGTCGGCGGTGGCGGTCTATGCGTCGCGCTCGCCGAGTGCTGCCTGTGGGGAGGGATCGGCGCGGACCTCCAGGTGACCGTGGGAACGGCGCCGGCCGTGGAGCTCTTCGGAGAGAGTCCCTCACGGGTCGTCGTCTCCGTCGCCCCCACGGCGTGGGACGCGCTTCGCTCGCTCGCGGCCGGGTCGGGGATCCCGCTGAGGCGCCTCGGACTGATCGGCGGCGACCGGCTGCGCATCCGCCTTGTCGGCGAAGGCGCCACGGGCGCGGCCGAGGAACGCGGCGCCGGCGTGGCGGACGAGGTCGACATGCCACTCGACGTCCTGCGGCGCGCGTGGGAGTCGGGGCTCCCACGCGCGATCGGCGAGGCCGGCTGAGATGTGTGGCGTCGTGGGCATCCACGCTCCCGGCCAGGAGGCGGCGCCGCTCGCCGCGCTCGGGCTCTTCGCGCTCCAGCACCGCGGCCAGGAATCGGCCGGCCTTGCCGTGAGTGACGGGACCGGCGTGATGGTCTACAAGGATCTGGGGCTCGTGGCGCAGGTCCTCGACGATCGGCGGCTGCCGTCGTTGCGCGGCGATCGCGCCATCGCCCATTGCCGCTACTCGACGACCGGTTCCACGCTCTGGGAGAACAGCCAGCCGGCGTTCCGCATGGGTCCTCGCCGGACGGTCGCGCTCGGCCACAACGGGAACCTCGTCAACACGCGGAAGCTCATGGAGGAGCTCCAGGCGGGGCGAGGCCGGATCGTCGGGACCAGCGACACCGAGCTCCTCACCGCGCTGCTCGCGGAGGAGCCCGGTGACGATCTCGTCGAGTCCCTTGCTCGACTGCTGCCACGCGTCGCCGGGGCTTACTCGCTGGTGGTCATGGATGAGACGCGCGTCATCGGTGTCCGTGATCCATTCGGGATCCGCCCGCTCGTCCTCGGGCGCCTGCCCCCGGAGACGGCCGGCGGCGCGCATGGCTGGGTGCTCAGCTCCGAGACCTGCGGCCTGGAGGTGCTCGGCGCGACGTACGTCCGGGACGTCGAGGCCGGTGAGATGGTCGTGCTCGGCGAACCGCACGGGCCGCGCTCCGTGCGGTTCGCGGAGGGACGCGAGCAGCTGTGCGTCTTCGAGCTGATCTACTTCGCACGTCCGGATTCCTTCATGCTCGGCCGCAACCTGTACGAGGTGAGGCGACGCATGGGCGAGGCGCTGGCGCGCGAGGCACCGGTCGAGGCGGACCTCGTCATGCCGGTCCCTGACACGGGGGCGCCGGCGGCCGCCGGTTACGCCGAGCAGAGCGGCATCCCTTACCGCGAGGGGATGGTCAAGAACCGCTACGCCGGGCGGACGTTCATCCAGCCCAGCCAGGCCCTGCGGCAGCGCGGCGTGACCGTGAAGCTCAGCCCACTGCCTGACCAGGTCCGGGGCCGCCGGCTTGTCGTCGTCGACGACTCGGTCGTCCGCGGCACCACGACCCGACGCATCGTCGAGATCCTCCGGCGAGCGGGCGCGGCCGAGATCCACCTTCGCATCAGCGCGCCGCCCATCCACCATCCGTGTTTCTACGGCATCGACACCCAGATCGAGACCGAGCTCATCGCATCGCGACTCGACCTCGAGGGGATCCGCGCGTTCGTCGGCGCCGATTCGATGGCCTACCTGTCGATCGGCGGCGTGCTGGATGCCATCGGGCTGCCGCGCGAGCGTTTCTGCTTCGCATGTTTCGATGGGAACTACCCGGTGCCGGTGCCGTACGACGTCGCCTCGCACAAGTTCGTCCTCGAGCAGCCGGTCGAGGCAGGGACCTGAGCGAGCCGCGTATGGCCAGCACGACCGCCTACGCCGAAGCGGGCGTGGACGTGGCGCGAAGCGAGGCGGTCGTCGAGCGCCTCCGCGAGCGGCTGACGGGCAGTGGCGACCTCCTCGGCTCCCTCGGCGGATTCGGCGCGGCGCTGCCGATCCCTTCGGGCTATCGAGAGCCCGTGATCGTGACCGCGACCGACGGAGTGGGCACCAAGACCGAGCTCTGCCGGCGCCTCGACCGCCACGACACCATCGGACGGGACCTCGTCGCGATGTGCGCCGATGACATCGTGTGTCATGGGGCGACGCCGGCCTGGTTCCTCGACTACCTCGCGGTCGGCCGTGTCGATGCGGCGCGGATCGTCTCGATCGTCGGGGGGATCGATGGCGCCTGCCGCGAGATCGGATGCGAGCTGGTGGGCGGCGAGACCGCCGAGCACCCGGGCGTCATGGGACCGGATGCGTTCGATCTGGCCGGTTTCTGCATCGGCTTCGTGGAACGATCCGCGCTGATCGACGGGCAGCGGACCGAGCCCGGCGACATCGTCATCGGGATCGCCTCGTCCGGCCTCCACGCGAATGGGTACTCGCTCGTCCGGAGCGTGATCGACCGAGAGCGCATCGATCTGGCGATGCCGCTATCGGAGCTGGCACGGGATCGGCTCGGTGACGCGGATGCCGGGAATGGCACCGGCGCCGGGGACGTGACGGTCGGGCAGGCGCTCCTCGAGCCGACGCACATCTACGCTGCAGCGGTCCTCCGGGAGCTCGCGGCACTCGCGGACATGGGGCTGCGTGTCGGTGGGCTGGCGCACATCACGGGAGGGGGATCGCCGGGCAATCTGCCGCGCGCGGTCCGGCCGGACCTGGGTGTGATCGTCGATCCCGGGTCGTGGCCGGAGCCGCTTGTCTGTCGCCTCTTCGGGACCCTGGCCGGGATGGACGGCGCGCAACGACGGTCCACGTTCAATGCCGGGATCGGGATGGCGCTCGTCGTCGAGCCGCAGGCGGCACGACATGTCATCGACGCGCTTGCGCAGCCGTTCGGCGGCGCCTGGGAGATCGGGCGCGTCGTGCCAGCCTCCGCGGTCGGCTCCTCGCGGTACGCCGAGGGCGCCATCGGGTGACCGCCGGACCTGCGCGGATCTGCGTTTGCGTGTCGGGGGAGGGGAGCAACCTACGGGCGCTGCGCGCGGCCGAGCGGCGCGGCCTGCTGGGCGGCACCGTCACGAACGTCATCGCCGATCGTCCCTGCAAGGCGGTCGAGTGGGCTGCCGCCGACGGCATCGAGACGAAGGTGGTCGCACCGTCGTCCTTCGCCGACCGCACCGCCTGGGACGAGGGGCTTGCCGGCGCGATCAGCGCTGCGAGGCCCGACCTTGTCGTGCTTGCGGGCTTCATGCGCGTGGTGGGGCGAAGCGTCCTCGACATCGCTCCGCGCCGGATCCTGAACGTGCATCCGAGCCTGCTCCCCTCGTTCCCAGGGACCGACGCGGTCGGGGACGCCCTGGCTGCCGGCGTGCGGGTGACCGGTGTCACGGTGCACATCGTCGACTCCACGCTGGACGGCGGTCCGATCGTCCTCCAAGAACCCGTCGCGGTGATGTCTGACGACGATCGCGACACGCTCCATGCGCGCCTGCATGCCGTCGAGCATCGCCTTCTTCCGCGCGCTGTCGCGCTGATGCTGGCCGGGGCGGCACGGATGGCGGAACGCGGCGTGGACATCGACGCGAGCCGCGCGGCTGAGCTCCCCGTCGCGAGACGAGCCCTGCTCTCGGTCTCCGACAAGACGGGCATCGTGGAGCTCGGGACGTCGCTCGTGGAGCTGGGCTTCGAGCTCCTCTCGACCGGGGGGACCGCGCGAGCGCTCCGCCTGGCGAACATCCCGGTGACCGATGTCTCGACGGTCACAGGCGTCCCGGAGATGCTTGACGGTCGCGTCAAGACACTGCACCCGCAGATCGCCGGAGCCCTTCTGGCCGACCTCCGGTCAACCGCACACAGGGAGCAGCTCGCGGCTGCCGCGATCGATCCGATCGAGCTAGTGGTCGTGAACCTCTATCCGTTCGAGGCGGCATCGCGGCGGCCCGATATCACCGCGGACGAGCTTGTGGAGGAGATCGACATCGGCGGGCCGACCCTCGTCCGCGCCGCCGCGAAGAACCACGCCAACGTGACCGTCGTGACCGATCCGGCCGACTACGACACAGTCGTGAAGGCCCTCCGCAGCCCCGCCGGGATCGGCGATGGCATGCGCCGCGACCTGGCGGTCCGTGCCTTCGCGCACACCGCGACGTACGACTCGACGATCGCCCGGAAGCTGCCGCACGTCCTGGGACGCCTCGCGCCCGTCACCGAGGACCTATCCCCGGAACGTGTCCAGCTCTCCCTCGAACGGGTCGAGGAGCTTCGCTATGGAGAGAATCCCCACCAGCGGGCAGCGCTCTACCGCTCGCTCGATGCCTCCGCGGACGAGGGACCGTTCGCCAACGGCGCGCACCTTCTCCAGGGGAAGCCGCTCTCGTACAACAACATCCTCGACGCTGCCCGGGCGACTGCGCTCTGCCGTGACCTGCGCGGCGCCGCGGTCGTGATCGTGAAGCAC
>JACCXQ010000085.1 GCA_013696945.1 Chloroflexota bacterium
ACCCCGGATGCGTCGCCTCATGGAGCGAGCATCGCAGCGATGTCCCGAGCCCGCTCCAGATCGATCGCGCCCTCCAGGCGGAGTGTCGTGCCAGCCTGCGTCCAGAGAAGCGTGTTGCCGGCCAGCCGGATCATCTCATCGGTCCACTCGCCGTCAGGCCCGGTGACGAAGAAGTGCGTCCCGCCCTCGATCCAGAAGGCGTCGCTCCCGTTGACGACGAGTCGCTGGACGGCCGCCGATGAGTCGAGCAGCTTCGTGTACTGCGCCGTGTCAAAGCCCCCGCCGAACTGCGACAGCAGCAGCCCCACACCCGTCGTGGGCGCCTCGTCCAGCCCGGCTCGCGGCAGCCAAACGAACGAGACCTGGCCCCCCGGCGGACGAGTCGACAGGTAGATCTCGTTCGGCCGGCCGACTTCGGGCAGCTGGGGGTCGACCAGCTCGAACGTGACCTCCTGCTGCGCGCGCTCCAGGGCGACGAGCTCCCCGAGGCCGAGCCGGCGACCGACCGAGCCCGCACCGCTCGGGGCGGGCGATCCACCCGGCCCGGCGGTCGGCAGCGACGGAAGGGTGTCGACGAATTGGATCCGGATGCCGCCGATGCCGATGACGCCGGCCGCGACCGCACCGAGGAGTGCCACGATGGCAAGGATCGCCAGCAGCGACGCGCGGCCGAGGGGCCGGGGCCAGGCCCATGGGCTGCGCCGGGAGGCACGCGGCGTCTCGTGCTCGGTCCGCGCGCGGACCGCCGGCACGAGGTCCGGCGTGGGCGGGAGCGACTCATCAGAGAGGGCAGCCAGCGCGCGTCCGAGCGACTCGTCATCGAGCTGGTGGAGCGGGCGATCGTCGCCGAACGGCTCAGACATCGGGGTGTCCTTCGAGGAGCTGCTCGCGCAGGCGGCCCATCGCTCGTGAGAGCCGGGATTTGACCGTCCCGCGCGCGACGCCGATCACAGCGGCCATCTCGGACTCGGAGAGATCCAGGAACCAGCGGAGCGCGATCACCTGGCGGTCGTCGTCGGAGAGGCCGCGCAGTGCACTGCGGAGGCCGGCGCGCCGCTCCGATGCAACGAGCTGATCCTCGACGGCGAGGGTCGGGTCGACAGGTTCCGGACGGACTGGACGCGAGTCACCGGCCGGACCGTCCAGCGAGACGGCATCACGGCGCCTTCCGATCGCGCGGCGTCGATTGCGCGCTTCGTTCGCGACGATCTTGAGCAGCCACGGCCGGAAGGGAGCGCCACTCCGGAAGCTACCCAGCGCGCGGTAGGCCTTGACGAGCGCCTCCTGGGTCGCGTCCTCGGCATCGGGGGCCGAGCGCGTGATGAGGAACGCAGTGCGGAACCCCACGTCCTGATACCGGCGCACCAGAGCCGCATAGGCATCGTGGTCGCCGCGGCGCGCCTGTTCGATGAGCAGCCCATCACTCGGCCCGACGGCATCCTCCGATCGTGGCCCGGACTCGGGCATCCGTCCTATCTACCCCGGCCGCGGGCGATCGGTTCCGGAGGGGCGGTCTTCAGTGGGTCAGCGAGAAGGGCGCGTCCGCGTCGAGGCCCAGATCGCGGGCGGCGGCAGCGGCGCGCTGGCGGTCGATCTGACCGCACCGCGCCAGTTCCGCCATGACGGTCGCGGCGACCGACTCGGCGTCGACCTCGAAGAAGCGCCGCAAGGCCTCGCGTGTGTCACTCCGCCCGAACCCATCCGTGCCGAGCGAGCGCCACGAACCACCGGGCACGAACCGTGAGATCAGGTCGGGCCACGCGCGCAGGTAGTCGCTCACGGCGACGATCGGCCCGCGGCCGCCGGCCTCGCCCAGCAGGCGCGTGACGAGCGGCAGGCGCGGCTCCTCCTCCGCGTGAAGGCGGTTCCAGCGCTCGTGCTCCAGGGCCTCGTTGCGAAGGAGCTGATACGAGGTCGCGCTCCAGACATCGGCGGCCACGCCGAACCGCTCGGCGAGAAGCTCCTGGGCGCGCAGCGCCTGCTGCATGATCGAGCCGCTGCCCAGGATCGTCGCCATCGGCGCCGCGCCGTCGAGCGCCGGCCGGAAGCGGTAGAGGCCGCGCAGGATGTCATCGTCGGAGACACCGTCGGGCCGAGCCGGCATGCGGTAGTTCTCGTTGTAGAGCGTCAGGTAGTAGAGGACGTCCTGGGGGTCGTCGCCGTACATGCGCGCGATGCCGTCGCGGACGACGACGGCCGTCTC
>JACCXQ010000086.1 GCA_013696945.1 Chloroflexota bacterium
TTCTGGAGGAGGTTCGCGAGCACCTGCGCGAGGTGGTCCGGGTCCGCTCGGGCCGGTAGCGAGGCCGGCCAGGCGCGCTCCAGCGCGATCCGCTTGGCGTCGAACGCCGGACGCGCAAGTCCCACCGCCGATGTGAGCGTGGCGGCCAGGTCGAGGTCGACCGGGCGCGCGGGCCGACCGGCGCGGTCCCCCTCGGCCAGGTCGTCGAGGGAGCGCGCGAGCCGGACCAGTCGCTCGGCCTCCTCGAGCAGCGATTCGTAGGTCGAGCGATCGGCCACGATGACGCCGTCTCGCAGCGCCTCGAGGTAGCCCTCCAGGTTGGTGAGCGGGGTGCGCAGCTCGTGGGCGGCATTGGCCACGAGCTCGCGACGCATCCGGTCCTGCTGGGCGAGGCTCTCGGCCATCACGTTGAAGGACGTGGCGAGGCTGGCGATCTCGGTGGGCCCGTCGGCCGGCACGCGAGCGTCGTAATCGCCCGCGGCCACGCGGCGTGCTGCCTCGCCGACGTCGTCGAGCGGCCGCGCGATGCGCTTGGCGAGGACGATCGCCAGCGCCACGCTCGCGGCCACGGCCACTGCGATGGTTACCAGGAGGACGCCGGTCACGGAGCGGTCGAACATCTCGCGCGCGTGCTCGGCGGAGTCGCCTGCGGCCATCATCAGCCGGGCGAATGCATCGCCACCTACGAGCCAGACTCCGATGGCGAGGATGGCGATGGCCACGGCGCTCGCCACGAGCGCCACCAGCGCGATGCGTGGGGCAAGGCCGCGCGGACGCCTCATCGATCAGCTGGCGCGGCGCGGTACCCGACGCCCCGCACAGTTGCCACGTAGCGCGGCCGCTCCGCGTCGTCGCCCAACTTGTCGCGCAGCCGCCCGATGTGGACGTCGATGGTGCGGTCCAGGATCTCGGCGTCGTCCGTGCCGTAGATGGCATCGAGCAGCTGGTCCCGGGAGAGCACGCGGCCATCGACGGCTAGCAGAGTGGCGAGGAGGCGGAACTCGACGTGGGTCAACGTGAGCAGCTGCTCGCCGCGACGCGCCTCGTGACGCTCCAGGTCGAGCGTCAGGTCGGCGTGGCGCAGGATCGTCTCCGTGGTCGGGAGGCGGAGCGTGTCGGTGCCGCGTCGCTCGGCTGACCGTCGCAGGATGGCCTTGACGCGGACGACCAGCTCGGCCGGGCTGAAGGGCTTGGGCAGGTAGTCGTCGGCGCCTTCCTCCATGCCGCGGATCCGGTCCGCGACCGCGCTGCGCGCCGACAGCATGAGGACGGGCACGTCCGACGTTTCGCGGACCTGACGGCAGACGGCGATGCCGTCCATCTCCGGCAGCATCAGGTCGAGCACGATGAGCGCCGGTGGCTGCTCACGGAACGTCTCGAGCGCCTCGCGGCCGGTGTATGCGCTGGTGACGGCGAACCCCTCGCGCTCCAGGTACGTCCGGACGAGCTGGACGATCTTGGCGTCGTCATCGACGACGAGGATCGGGCCCGCTGCGGATCTCCAGGCGGAACGAGGCTGCGGCATCGCGGTGAGCATCGTAGCCGGGAGCCTGATCGCGGCAGGTGACGGCCGCGTGACGCCGATCGCCGGCTGCTATCGTCGGCCGGATCCTTTGGTCGGGGAGCGACGACGGTCGCGTGCGTGACGGTGCGCCTGTCCCTGTTGACTGGCTGTTTGTCCAAGCGGCTCCGCTCCTGGGGCCTCCGAGGACACAGCAGCTTCGTCGACGATCTGCTCCCGCGAGAGCGAGCCGGACCTGGAAGCGCTCCAGCTCGATGAGATGGCTGAGGAGCTGCCGGGGGACGAGGGCCTGCTGCGGGATGGCAGGTCATGGGTCGGGTCTCCGGAAGACGCCGCGGCAGCCCTTGGTGCCGTGGCTGCCTTCACGACGGACCTACGCGGACCGTGGTTCATCGTCATCGAAGACGACCACGCCTGGCTGGTCGGTGACCCTCCCGATGTTCCGCTCGCCGCCCACCTCTATCCGGCGGCACTCAGTGATGGGCGTCCAGTGTGGGTCGCCGGTCTCAGCGAGTTCTATCTGGTGTGCCCCCTGCCATAGCCGATCGATCGGATGGAACGCTGGTACAGCTGCGGTCCGTCGCCGCCCGGCAACTGTCCGTTTTCGCCAAAACGTGGTCTTGCACATCGTCAGCAAGTTTGGAGACGGCCGCAAACGTTGATCGAGCCCGCCGGCCCTGCCTCCTGAGCGTGAGGACCTGGCCCGTCGCA
>JACCXQ010000097.1 GCA_013696945.1 Chloroflexota bacterium
CCTGCGTCATCGCCTGGCGCCGCAGCTCCGCGATGTGCCGACCGACGACGGCCGAGTTCGCCCAGGTGGGATGCCCCGAGACGGTCGCGGCGTATGGAGCGTGGTGTTCCGCGAGCCGCCCAAGCCCATCCGGTTCGACCTCGACTCCGGTCTCCGCGGCGGCCTGAGCCAAGCGGCCGTCCAGCGTCGCGAGTCGGGCCTCCATCGACTGCGCGAGCGCCAGGTACACGGCGTCATAGGCGGAGAGCCCGAACCGCTCCATCGAGTCGATCGCCAACAAAAGGACCGGTCGATCCGGCTCGACGGTCTGCGCGCCAAGCCCATCCAGGACGATGAGGCCTTCGACCGCGGCCGCCGCCGTGCCGCCGCGCCGGCGCATGAGGACGTTGGTCACCTCGATCCAGAAGTGCGATGGAACGAACAGCTCCGCCCGCGCGCTGGCCCATCCCCTGGCCAGGCGCCGAGCCGCTTCCGTCCCGGACTCCTCCAGCAGCACCGCGACCGCAACAGATGCGTCGACGATCACCCGGTCAGCCATCGACGTCCCCCGGATACTCCGGGTAACCGTCCGGGTCGTCGCGCGAGCGCTCCTGGCGCATGAGCTCCACCGAATCGGGGAAGCCCGGTGGACGCGGATGTAGCCGCTCCATCCGCTCGCGGAACTCGTCGATGCGGTCCAGGGCCGCCAGGCGCCGTGTGCGGAGATCATCCGCCGACTCATCGAGCCGCTGGCCCTCCTCTACCGAGACCAGCATCGCCAGCGGCCTGTGGTCGCGTTCGATCAGGAAGCGCTCACCGGCGGATGCGGCGTCAAGGATCGAGCCAAGCGAGCGGCGCAGATCGAGCGGTGTGATGTGTCGCATAGCGGGCCATCATAGCTGGCCATCATAGCTGGCCCGCTGGACCAGCTCATCCTGCAAGCGCTGCCTCCCATGCGGATGGTTCGCCTGCTATGGCGGTCGGTGACCGGTCATCGTTGCGAGTCGAGCGCGGCGGAGCCCCGATGGCGGCCGCGGCGAGAGGCTTGCGGGAATCGAGGAGAAGGGCGAGCTCATCGGGTGGAAGGAGCGGGCGGCCAAGGGCGTCCTTCTTCTTGTTGCCGGTGAGGGCACCCACGGCGAGGCGCACATCATCGAGGTAGCTCCGCGCAAGCGGGGTCATCGCGCCCCCGATGACGACGATCAGGACGATGGACACCCATGGCCATGCTATGCGGAACCAGTCGGCCTTGATGACGAGGACGACGCCGGTGATGAGGACGCCCAGGAGGCCGATGCCGGCGAAATTGATCGACCAGCGAGAAAGGTCGACCAGCGCGGCGATCCGCGCCGGTTCGCGCTCGGCACGGGCCCGCAGCCCCACCGCCGCCGAGACACCATGCCCGAGCACGAACATGAGCACGAACGCGACGTGCAGGAAGACCATCCAGGGATACAGCGACATCGGCCGGATATTTCCGAGTGATGGAGCTGCCCGGCAGGGTCGGAGCGACTCGCGATACCGTCAGGTACGTGACCGACGCTCGGGTCGAGACCCCGTCCCAGCTCCCGAACTCCGTCTCCTTCGTCATCACTGCCGTCCCGGCAGTCGTGGCGATCGCCGTCTTCGGAGTGCTCTACGGCGCGGCGGCACGACCGTTGATCGGGACCGAGACGACCATCGCGCTCTCGATGGTCGTCTTCTCCGGGGCGCTCCAGTTCGCGACGGTGGGGCTCATCGCTGCGGGAGCAGGGCCGGCGGCGCTGCTCGTGACTGCCGTGACGCTGAACCTGCGTCATCTCGTGATGGGCGCCGTGCTTCGGGCGAGACTGCGGGTCTCGGCACCACGCCGTGCGCTCCTCGGGGCGGTCCTCCTCGATGAGACGTTCGGCTTCGCGGTCGCCGCGAGCAGCGACCCGGGCATGTCGGCGGATGTGCGGTCGCGCGCCGCTGAGCGGACGCTCGCCGTCTCCGGCGTCCTGTGCTACGCCGCGTGGGTCGGCGGCACGGTGCTGGGGGTGGCCGGAGCCGGGCTGCCAGGCATAGAGGGATTTGCGGCCGCCGTATTCCCGGTGCTCTTCATCGGCCTCGCGGCGCTCACGACGCGTTCCCGGTCGATCGCCGTTCGGACGGTGGCGGCGGTGGCGGTCACCGCGGTCATCGCGATCATGTTGCCCGACGTCCGTGCTCTCGCTCCGGTCGTGGCCGGTGTCCTCGTCGCGCTGCCGCCCGACCGGTCCCGTGCGGCGGGCGACTGAACATGGAAGCCTGGCTGATCGTGGCGCTAGCCCTCATCACGTATGGCAGTCGGTCGCTCGCGCTCCTCGTGCTGCCGCGGCCATCGGCGACGATCGAGGCGGTGCTCGCCCGGATGCCCCCACCGATCTTTGCCGGCCTCGCGACACTGACTTTGATCGGTGAAGGCGGTCGGATCGCACCCGTGCCGGTGCTGGCCGCGGCGCTCGGTGCGCTGGTGATGACGCCACGCCGATCCCTCGCCCTCTGCCTGTCGGGTGGGTTCGCCGGCTACCTCATTGGCGCGCTGGTGGCGTGACCCCACGTTGACGACGCAGATCGGGCGCGACGCGCCTTCATCTCGCGAGGCCAAGGGCGATCGCCTCATCGACACTGAGCGACCGCCCTGCCTCCCATGCGGCGCGCAGTCCCTCTTCCCCGAGTCGTTCCCGGATCACCGCGAGTGTGCGCTCGTTTATGGCCGCATCGGCCAGACGGATCCGCGCGCCGACCTCGGAACGCAGCGCCTCCGCACGACCGAACAGCTGCGCCGCGAGCTCGAGGCGGCCACGCGCAGCCGCGGCCGCCGCCAGGTAGTCGAGATCGAAGCTGATCCCGAACGGATAAGCAAGTGCTCGATCGATCTCGTAGCTCTTCTCGAGCGATGCAAGCCCGTCGAGCGGTGAGCCATCGAAGATCTCGATGAGACCGAGCTGCTGGAGTGACGCGGACTCGACCTGCCTGTCGCCGGCCTCGCGTGCTCGCTCCAGGTTCTGTTCGTGGATCGTTCGCGCCCCAGCGATGTCACCGGCGCAGAGCGTCATCCAACCGAGCTCATGTATCGCGAGTCGCACGCGGTCGGCGTCCCCGATGTCGCGGAAGAGGGTGACGCTCTGCTCCGCCAGGACGCATGCGGCTGCGGGATCCCCCGCGTCCAGGGCCGCTTGAGCCGATCGGAGTGTGGCGTAAGCCGCCCCCGCCGGGTCGCCGACCTCGCGAAAGATCCGCTGCGCTTCCGCAGCGTGCACCATCGCGCTGGCGGGGTCAGCGGCGTCAAGCGCGAGCCCCGCGGCGGCGTTCAGCACCTTCGCGCGTTCTGCCGTGGGATCCGTGTCGGCGCTGAGTGCGTAGCTCGCGCGCCTGCGAGCCTCGGCCCCATGACCGCGCATGAACCAGAACGTGAACAGGGCGCCAGTCAGTCGAGTGGCCGATCTGCCATCGCCTAGGTCCTCGAATCGATCCAGCGCCGCGCGGAAGTTGTCGTGCTCAAGGTCAAGCCGGTCCAACCAGCCCGTCGTCTCGCGGCCCCCAAGGTGGCGTTCCCCCTCCTCGGCAAGGGCCAGGAAACGCGTAGCGTGGCGGCGACGCGTCTCGTCCGCGTCGCCCGAGAGCTCGAGCCGTTCCGTGGCGTACTCGCGGATCGTCTCCAACATCCAGAACCGCTCGTCGCGTCTGCGCAGCAGGCTCTTGTCGACGAGCGAGGAGAGTCCGTCCAGGTCGTTCTCGGTGACGGCCTCGGCATCCTCGAGTGTGCAGCCACCGCGAAACACGGCGAGGCGAGCGAACAGGCGCTGCTCGGCGGGTGTCAGCAGGTCGTGACTCCACTCGATCGCCGCACGCAGGGTCTGCTGCCGCGCGGGCAGGTCCCGCGCGCCGCCGGTCAGTAGCGGCAGTCTCTTCTCCAGTCGTTGCAGGATCTGCCCCGAGGAGAGCACCTTGGCTCGAGCCGCCGCGAGCTCCAGCGCGAGCGGCAGGTAGTCGAGGCGCCGGCAGATGCCCGCCACCGCGTCGTCGAGTGGGAAGTCGGGATCCACCGCGCGTGCGCGGGCCAGGAAGAGGCTGACGCCCTCGTCGTGCGCGAGGGTTGGCACCGGGTACTCGTGCTCGCCACTGATACGCAGCGGTTCGCGACTAGTCACGAGAAGATCGAGGCCGGGACATGCCGCGAGCACGGCCGCGACCTCGGTCGCCGCCCCGACCACCTGCTCGAAGTTGTCGAAGACGAGCAAGGTCGGTCGGTCGCCGATGTGCTCCGCGAGACCAGCGTTGGCACCAAGGATCCGAGCGGCGGAATCGATGACCAGCTCCGGGTCTCGCAGGGCGGCCAGTGGCACCCACCAGACTCCATCTGGGTAGCGCGGAGCCAGCTCGGCCGCGGCCTGCGCCGCGAGACGCGACTTGCCCGTTCCGCCGGGTCCGGTCAGCGTGAGCAGTCGTACGTCAGCACGCGCGGACAGCGCCACCACGTCCGCCAGCTCCTTCTCTCGTCCCAGGAAGGGTGTCGAGGGGATGGGCAGATTCGTCTGGTGCAGGCTTCTTAGCGGCGGGAAGTCGCCGACCCCGAACTGGTAGATGCGCTCGGGCGCGGAGAGATCCTTCAATCGGTGCTCACCCAGGTCGCGCATGCCGCCGGTCCCCGCGAGTGCAGCCGTGGCCGCTGACACCAGAACCTGCCCGCCGTGGCCACAGGCCGCGATGCGGGCTGCGCGGTTCACATCGACCCCCACATAGCCCTCTTCGACCAGGAGAGGTGTACCTGTGTGGATCCCGATGCGAACCCGGATCGGGCCGTGTGCAAGCGCCTCTCGGGCTTCGCGCGCGGCCTCGAGTGCCTCCGGAGCCGACTGGAAGGCGATGAAGAATGCGTCGCCCTGCGTGTCGACCTCGACCCCGCCGTGCGCATCGAACGCAGCTCGCAGGATCCGTCGGTGGTCCGCCAGCGCCTCGGCGTAGGCGGCCGCGCCCGACTCGTGCAGGAGTCTCGTCGAACCCTCGATGTCGGTGAAGAGGAAGGTGACGGTCCCTGACGGAAGATCGCGCCGCACCCGCCCATGATGCGCCCACGGCCCTCCCAGCCGAACCCACATCGCGGATGATTGGCGGCATGCTCGGATCCCACGGCTGACCGATGGACAGCGCCGTGCTCGTCCTGTCCTACAGCGTCATCGCGTTCGTC
>JACCXQ010000104.1 GCA_013696945.1 Chloroflexota bacterium
TCGAGAAGCGCCACGAAGGCGTCAGCTTCGACGCGATCTCCAACGGCGCGCCGGGGATCGAGACGCTGCTCTCGGTGGTCTACTCGGAGGGCGTGGCGAAAGGCCGGCTGACGATCGAGCGGATGGCCGACGTGCTTTCGACGGCCCCGGCCGCGCTCTTCGGGCTCGCGCGCAAAGGCTCGATCGAGTCGGGAATGGACGCCGACGTGGTGCTCTTCGACCCGCAGGCGACGCGCGTGCTATCGGCGGCCGACATGCACCACACGAGCGACTACACGCCATACGAGGGGATGGCCGTCCGAGGCGCGGTGCGCACCGTCCTCGTCCGCGGCAGGGAGGTCATCCTCAACGGCGAGTTCGTGGGGAGTCGTGGCTACGGTCGCTTCCAGGAGCGGAGCCTGAGCACTCGCTGACCGCGTCGCCCATCACCCGTAGCCCGCGCGCCGCGCTGCGCGCTCAGGCTGGCAGTACCAGAGCCACCGACATCGGGGGGAGGCGGATGGCTCCGGCGCGCAGCCGAGCCTCGTCCGACGAGCCAAGCGCGATGCGCCACGCCCCTGCTCAGGCTCTTGGCGGCTCGATCTCCCGCTCCGGCCGATCCAGCCTGGAGCGCTCGAACATCTCGACCGACTGCGGATCGGGGACGCGATCGGACCAGCCGAACGCTTCGAACTCGTGGCGCCGGCCCTCGCGGCCGGGCGATCGTGTTGCACGAGCCTTTGCAGGTCGGTCAGAGGCTGAGCGCGCCTCCCGACGAGCGTCCTCTCCGCATCAGAACGACGGGTGGACGGTCATCACCACGGTGCGCGAGATGCCGCCGTAGGTCGCGGTGATGGTCACGGTCCGCTCGACGGCCGATGACGAGGTCGTGATCGGGAAGTCTTCGGTCGACCAACCGGCCTTCACCTTGACGCTCGGCGGGACCTGGAGCAGATTCGGGCGGCTGCTCGTGAGCGACACGACCGTGCCCCCGACCGGCGCCCTGCCGTCGAGGATGACCGTCCCCGTCGAGACCCCGAAGGCCGGATCGCCCGCCCAGACCTCGGTCGGGTTGGCCCCGACATCCTTGAGGACGGGGCGCGCGTTCGGGGCGTACCGGTAGGCGATGCCACGATCCGCAGCACCTCCCCACGCCATGCCGAAGAGCTTCCCGTTGGCCGACTGCACGAGCGCGACCTGGGGCTGGAGCCCGCCGTCCCCACCCATGAACGTATGCATGACGCCTAGCTTCCCGGATCGCTTCATCCGGAAGATGGTGCCGTTGCGTCCGAACTCATCGGTCGTGTCGGGGTCGTTGACGGGCTGGCCGCCGAACTGGGTGGTGCCGTAGAAGCTGCCGTCATCAGCGATGACGAGGCCGTCAGCGGGTTCCGAACCGGTCGACGCATAACCACCGTCGAACCCGAACCGGTGCAGCACCTGGAACCCTGTTCCAGAGGGGTGTATCCGGTATACGACGCCATCCTGATATGGGCCGCCCAGCCGGGTCACACCATACAGGTACCCGTCCGCCGGATGCTGGACGAGCCGGCCACGCGGCTCGGCGCCTTCCTGGAAGCCGAACAGCTTCAGCTGGGTGAATGCGCCGCCGGTGGCGATGCGGAAGATCGTGCCGCTGCCGGACTCGTTCGGGTCCGTGCTGCGTGCCTGGGGGGTGGTCCCGTACATCTTGCCGTCGGAAGCGAGCATCAGCGGAGCGATGGGATTCAGCCCATCGGGGCCGGTGAATCGGCGAAGGACCGTGAAGTCGCCGCCCTTCGTGACTCGGAATATCGTTCCGCGGCCCAGTGGCCAGGCCTGCTGGATATCGCCACCGGTCCGGGTCGTGCCATAGAGCGCGCCGTCAGGGCCCTCCACGAGGGCGGCCCACGGACCGTCTCCATCGTGGTAGTCGACGAAAGTGTGGACCGTGCTCATGGTCCCGTCGAGCTCCATCCGGAAGACCGTGCCCCGCCTGTCGTCCAGGGTTGCTGTGCAGGAGTTGCCCTCGCCGCCCTTGGCGGTCGTGCCGTACAGCGCGCCGTCGCTTCCCTGGATGAGGGCGCCGCGCGGCTCGTACCCGGCGGGATCGCAGCGGTCGAACGAGTGGAGCACGGTCACCTGGCCGGCCGCGTCCATGCGGAAGACCGTGCCGGACCCGGCAGTGCCCAGGCCGTCAGGGTCGGCTGCTCCGCCGAACGACGACACTCCATAGAAGAAACCGTCCGTAGCCTGGATGAGGGCGGCGCTGTTGCCGTTCCCCTCTGCGCCGGTGAAGGTATGGATGACGATGGTCGACGCGGCCGCGACAGGCAGCGACGACGCGAGGATGGCGATGAGCGCGACCACGGCAGCCGTGAGGCCGGCGCGCCGCGTCCGGACGCGCGAATCGGGTGAGGTGGACATCTGTGGGATCCCCCGGAGATCTGGTGCTCTCATCGATCGACGGCTGAGCACGTGGCCGCGCACCGAGGAACTGGGCCTGACGCGGCGCCCGGATCCGGTAGCCTTACAGCGTAGCAACCCCGAGGCCGGCCG
This sequence comes from Chloroflexota bacterium, assembly GCA_013696945.1. GTDB lineage: Bacteria > Chloroflexota > Limnocylindria > Limnocylindrales > CSP1-4 > Palsa-1032. The sequence goes on from JACCXQ010000104.1 coordinate 2,518, forward strand.
TCAATATGGGCGCCACCTCACTCGAGGTGGCTGTAGGCCATCAGTGTGAGGAACTCTGGGAAGTCCTCGGCGAGCACGAGACCGTCAAGGATCTCGGCCGCCTGGCGGACCCGGCCGCCACCAGCGCCCAGTTTCGCCAGCTCTTCGTCGCGGACGCCGCGGTATAGACCCTCGTCGACCTCGCGGCCGTCATCGAGGGTGACGCCGTGGCGGCGCCACTGCCAGAGTTGCGAGCGGCTGATCTCCGCCGTCGCCGCGTCCTCCATCAGGTCGTTGATGGCGGCTGCACCGTTCCCCCCGAGCCACGCGTCGAGGTATTGCAGCGCGACCGAGACATTGGTCCGTACACCCGCCTCGGTCACCTGGCCGCCGTCGATCCGGACGTCGAGCAGCTCCCCGGCTTCGATCGAGACGTCCTCAGGCGGCTGATCCTTTTGGTTCGGTCGGTCTCCCAGGATCCGGTCGAAGACCTCACCGGCGACGGCCACGAGGTCGGGGTGGGCGACCCAGGTCCCATCGAAGCCATCGCCGGACTCACGCTCCTTGTCCTCCCTGACCTTGGCAAGCGCCGTCTCGGTGATGTCCGGCCGGCGTCTGTTGGGGATGAAGGCGCTCATCCCGCCCATGGCGTGCGCGCCCCGCCGGTGGCACGTCCGCACCAGCAGCCGAGCGTACGCGCGCATGAACGGGACGGTCATGGCCACCTGCGACCGGTCGGGCAGCACCATGTCGGGACGCGACCGGAAGCGCTTGATGAGGCTGAAGATGTAGTCCCAGCGGCCGGCGTTGAGCCCTGCTGCGTGCTCACGAAGCTCGTGGAGGATCTCGTCCATCTCGAACGCGGCGAGGATCGTCTCGATCAGGACGGTCGCGCGGATCGTTCCGCGCGGGATCCCCAGCCGCTCCTGCGCGACGACGAAGACCTCGTTCCAGAGGCGCGCCTCGTAGCGTCCCTCCAGCTTGGGCAGGTAAAGGTACGGGCCACGGCACGGCCCCGCGTCCCGCTCCAGGCTCTGGCGCGCGTTGTGGAAGAGGTAAAGACCCGCGTCAAAGAGGCTGGCCGAGATGGGGTGGCCGTCGACGAGGACGTGCCGCTCCACCAGGTGCCAGCCGCGCGGCCGGACGACCAGCGTGGCCGTCTCGGCCGCCAGCGCGTACGACTTGCCCTCAGCGCTCGTGAAGTCGAGCTGTCGCCGCACTGCGTCATGCAGGTTCTGCTGGGCCGCGAGGATGTTCGACCAGCCCGGGCTGAGGGCGTCCTCAAGGTCGGCCATGAAGACCTTCGCGCCGCTGTTGAGCGCGTTGATCATCATCTTCCGCTCTGCTGGCCCGGTGATCTCGACGCGCCGGTCGATGAGATCAGGCGGCGCCGGTGCGACGCGCCAGTCACCCGCCCGGACATCTGTGGTCGCAAGCGGGAAGTCGGGCGTGGCGCCCGCATCCAGCTCCGCCTGGCGATCCTGCCGGCGCTCCAGCAGCTCGATCCTCTGGCGATCGAACATCCGGTGGAGCTCGGCGATGAAGCCGAGCGCCTCGGGGGTCAGGATGCCGGCCTGTTCGGGCGGGATCGGCGCGGTGACCGTCACGCCGTCGGGCGATGAGGCGGAGGTCATGCGACCACCTCGGAGACGTCGGCACCGGCATGGTCAGGCTGTGGTGCGATGCCCGATCCGATCGCCTTGTCCATGCGCTCACGCAGGCGGCGGGCACCGAGGCGCCCGGCGATGGACCTGGCCTCCTGCGCGATGGCGTCGCCGCCGCGCAGGCCGGGCCCTCCGAGGATCGATATCCCCACCTCGGCGAGCAGTAGCGAGAAGGCAAGATCCAGCCGTCGCGTGGCCTCCATCGCCTCTCGGTAGCCGCGCTCCCCGGCAGCGGGGTCGCCTCGTAGCCAGGTGAGCGCCGCGCGCAGCTGCACGAGGTTGGCATCCAGCCACTCCCCGGCCGCGTGGCCCAGGCCACTTATGACCTCGATCGCCTCGGCCAAGGCGTCGGCATCTCGCAGCTCCACCAGACCATGCGCGGCGATCACGAGTGAAACGAGCGATTCCGTGCCCTCGGGCATCTCGCGGAGCGAGCGGTAGGCGGTCTGGACGGCCGTGCGCAGGTCGCCTTCGGCGTACTCGATGAGCGCCGCCGTGGAAAGGGCGCTCCCGCGGTCTTGGGCCGCGCTCGATGTCAACATGGTCTTGCCGACCGGGGTATGGAGGATGGCCGGTTGTTCGACACCACGAAAGGCGCGGACGACCGATGCTGGACCCATCAGGCCGAATCGCCCGAACGCCGTCAAGCGCTGATCGTCGAGCTCCTCCTCATTGCGGAGGATGATGTCCCAGTCGCCGGCCGCGAATGCGCCCATGGCCACGTTGGCCGCAAGCGCTGCGGCCCAGTCGCCGTGACCGACTCGGCGAGCGAGCTCAACCCCGGTACGGGCGACCTCGATGGCGCGCCGCGGATCGTCCGCTATGTACCAGTTGGAAAGGTTCATCCTGCCCCGCAGCTCGGTCACTACCAATCCGTGGCGGCGAGCCAGTTCCAGCCCGCCGGCACCCAGGATCTGGGCCTCGCGCGGGTGCCCCTGAGCAGTCACTGCCCATGACTTGGTGATGAACAGCTCGGCGATCTCCGGTTCGGCGCGGAGCCGCTCGGCGACTGCGAGGCCGCGCTCGATGTACGGGAGGGCCTTGTCTGGCTCGCCTGCGAAGAGTCGCACCCGCGCCATCTCGTTGAGGAGCCGCGCGGCGGCAACCGTCTCGGTCCCGACTTCGATCCGTTCGACCGCGGGCGCGAGGAGCTCATGGGCTTCCTCGATGCGCGACGCCTGGATCAGCGATCGGCCGAGACGCGCGATCGCGAACTCGGCGGCACCGGGATCGCCCTGTTCGGAGAGCCAGGTGAGGGCATCGCGAAGGTGACGTTCGCCTGCCTCGAGGCCCAATGCGGCCTCCGCGGGCTCGGCCATCCGCAGCTGGATGGCAGCCCGTTCGGCCGGATCGCTCGTCACGGTGAGCGCCTGTTCGAAGAACGTGACGGCCGTGGCGTTCGCGTGAAGGGAGAGTGCCCGTTCGGCGGTCGCGCGCAGCGCCACCCGCGCCTGCGCGGCCACGGCGTCACCCTGAGGCCCCTCCGGCGCCGCGCGATACGCGTCCAGGTAGTGGCTTGCGAGGACCCCTGTCACCTCTTCGTCGCCGACCGCCTCGAAGTGGCGAGCGGCGGCGAGATGGCGGGCGCGTCGGTCCCGCTTGGAGAGAGTGGCATACGCGATCTCGCGCACGAGTCCGTGCACGAAGCCCCATTGACCCTGCTCCGGCGAACGGGGGTCGGCGTCGACCGCGACGAGTTCCTTACGGGCCAGAGCGCGGAGGCGCAGTTCCAGCGACGAGGCGTCCACACTCGTCACGGCCTCGAGCGCGGCGATCGAGAAGGTCCGTCCCAGCACGGCGGCATCCTGGAGGAGCGAGCGGTCCTCGTGGGATAGCGCGTCGAGCCGCGCCGCGATGAGCGCGTGGAGCGACGCCGGGACCGCGAAAGGCGCCTTTGGGTCGACCATCCGGAACTCGTCGCCAGCGCGCACCAGGCGGCCCTCGTCGATGAGCATCCGGACCGTCTCGACGGCGTAGAGCGGCACGCCCTCGGACCGATCGGCGATCTGCGCGACAGCGTCGGCCGGCAGCCCCGGCGCCACGCCCTCGACCAGGTCGGCCATGCGGTCCGCCTCGACGGGGTCGAGGTGGAGGACGACCGAAGCGCGGCCGCCCATCCCCCAGCCTGGGCGCCGCTCAAGCAGCTCAGGTCGGGCGAGCGCCACCACCAGGATAGGAAGCGCGCGGCTCCACTCGAGGAGCGACTCGATGAAGTCCAGCATGCCCGGGTCCGACCAGTGGAGATCCTCGAACACGAGGACCGTGGTGCCTTCCGCGGCGATGCACTCGAAGAACCGCCGCCACGCTGCGAAGAGCTCCTCGCGCTCGCCGACCGGTGCGTCGGCGATACCGAGGAGGGCGGCGAGCCTGGGCTCCACCCAGCGGCGCTCGGCCCCGTCCAGGACGAATCGGCTGACCATCTCGCTCAGCTTCGGACGCGCCATCTCGGCATCCTCGGCTTCGGCGATCCCTGCCCGCCGGCGGATCATCTCGCCCAGTGCCCAGTAGGCGATCCCCTCGCCGTATGCCGGCGACCGCCCCTGGTGCCAGAAGATCGTCTCCAGGACGCCGTCGATGTACTTCTGGAACTCCCAGACCAGACGGCTCTTGCCCAGCCCCGGCGAGCCCAGGATGGTCACCAGCCGGGCTCGGCCCTCCCGGCCCGTGGCGTGGAGCTGCTCCTTGAGGAGCCGCAGCTCCTCCTGGCGGCCGACGAACGGCGGCTCGAGACCCTCGGATCGGCCGACCCCGCCGCGCTCGGCGACGACGCGCAGCGCACGCCAGGCGGACACTGCCACCTGCTTGCCGCGCAGTTGCTGCGCACCGACCGGCTCGAATGCGATCGCCTGGTCCGCACGACGTCGTGTCGCCTCGTCCACCAGGACGGTGCCGGGAGCAGCCGCGGATTGGAGCCGCGAGCAGCTGTTCACCAGGTCGCCGGCGACCATCCCCTGCCCGGTGGCGCCGACCGTCACCGCGGCTTCGCCCGTCATGACGGCCGCACGGAGCTCCACGCTTCCCGGGCCGGCCAGGCCGGAGCTGTCCGAGTCGCCAAGCGCGGCGACGGTGTCGACCAGCTCCAGCGCCGTTCGGACCGCCCGCTCGGCGTCGTCCTCGAACGTTTGTGGGGTGCCCCACACGGCCATCACGGCGTCGCCGATGAACTTCTCGACCTGACCACCGTAAGTCGTGATGACCTGCGTGGCAGCGTCGAAGTAACGGGTCAGGAACTCGCGCACCTTCTCCGGATCCTGCGCCTCGGAGCGGGTGGTGAAGCCGACCAGGTCTGCGAAGAGCACCGACACCAGGCGGCGTTCGATGGCCCCGCCTCGATCCGTCGCGGTCACCGCCGCCGGCTCCGCGGGAGCTGCCTCGACGCGCGTGCCGCACTGTCCGCAGAACTGCGCACCGGGCATTCGGGCGGCCCCGCAGGCCGCGCAGACCTCGGTCAGTGGCTGACCGCACGAGAGGCAGAAGCGGAGATCAGGCGTCGTGGCGGCGCCGCACGCTCGGCATGTGTTCGCCATCTACTGGGCCTTCACGACCGACGGCTCGATCTTCCCGAGATCCGCCGCGCTGCGCGGCGACGCTCCCACCACGCCTCGACCAGTCCCGAGACGAACCAGACTGTGCCAAGGGTCACGACCATGCTCGCCCCCCAGCCGATGAGCTGGCCCTGATCGCTCTGGCGCAGGGGGAAGAGGTTCGAGATGACCAGCGCAGCCGGCAACCCCAGGGCGAACGCGATCAACCAGCGCCACATCCGACGGTCATTGGCAGGGTCGTCCCAGCGTTCGCGTCGATCGCTCACCAGCCGCCCGCCTCTCGCAGCATGCGGTGGAGGATACGGGCGGCGACTGCGCGGCGGTAGTCGGCCGTGGATCGAACATCGTCGATGGGGCTGATCTCGCGTGCCAGCGTCGCCGCGGCGTGATCGGCACTGGTCTGGCGGGCAGCGGCGCCCTCGAGGACGGCTTCGGTCTCCCGCGCGCGGATCGGCCGTTCCGCGACGGATCCGAGCGCCACTCGAACGTCGCGCCAGACGCCTGCGTCCTCGCGGTAGGCAAGCGCCATCACGACCTTGCTGATGGCCTGGGCACGCCGTGTTCCGACCTTGCGGAACCGGATCGTGCGCCGCGGGAGGAGAGGCAGGCGGACTCTGAGCACCAGCTCATCGTCAGCACGGGCGGTGCGCCGGTAGGCCGTCCAGAACTCCGCCGCCGCAACGGTCCGCTCGCCGCGCTGGCTCCCAAGTACGATGCCCGCATCCGCGACGAGCAGCACTGGCAGCATGTCGCCGGCCGGCGACGCGTTCACGATGTTGCCGCCTAGCGTGCCCCGGTTCTGGATCTGTGCCGCTCCGATGGTCGCCGCAGCCTCCCCGAGAGCGGGCACGTGCTCGCTCACCAGCGCCGACCGCCGCAGTTCCGTGTACGTGGTGAGCGCCCCGATGACGAGCGCCTCGCCGCCGCCCTCGAGCGCGATACCGCGGAGCTCGTCAAGCCGCCAGATGTCGATGACGCGCTCCGGCGGTTCCCCGAGCTCGCCGGTGACCTGGACCATCAGGTCGGTGCCGCCCGCGATGGGCCGGTGGGGCTCGCGGCTCAGCACCGCGTAGGCCTCTGCCAGCGATATCGGCGTGACCACGGGCGGTTCGACGGGCACTCCACTGGC